>JACDEN010000471.1 GCA_013816415.1 Planctomycetota bacterium | reverse complement strand
GTGGTAGAGTGCGACCTTGCCAAGGTCGAAGTCGCGGGTTCGAATCCCGTTTCCCGCTCCATTTATTGATCGTCGGGGGCCCCTGCACCCCGACTAGCTTCCGCAACCTCCGCGAGGACGCTATGGTTGCTCCAGCAATCTTAGATCGCTCGGGTTCCCTACACGCCGCCTAGCTTCCGCGACGTTCAGTCTTCCGTAGGGCGAGGCTTCAGCCGCGCCAATTGACGCCCTTGAATCTCAACAACTGCGTACTGCGTCTGTCGCCCCATCGCAGTTTGTGCCACGTCTTCTGTGCGTGGCCCCCAATCTCCTCGGAAATCCTGTTGGCCCGATTCGTGGATGGATCTTGATCCACGGAGGAAGTCATGGAGTATTTGTGGAGGCGAGTAGGGACGAGATTGTGGGTGGTGCTGGCGGCGATGGGCGTGACGATGGTGGCGTTGGTGGGCCTGAGCCGGGCTGATGTGCAGCAGCCGCCGGGCAACGAACTTGCGATGGCGCTCGCGGACTTCCAACCGCTTCATGCGCAGGGGAAGGTGATGGTAGTGGACGTGCGCGATGCCGACAGCTTCGCGAATGGCCACATTCCCGGGGCGGTCCATGTACCCGTCCGCGAAATCGAAGCGCAGCTGGCCGCCTTGAAAAAGGCCTCCGCGGGCCGGGTCCTCGTGACGTATTGTTCGTGTCCCACCGAAGCCAGCAGCCTTCGTGCAGCGCAGCACTTATCCGGGGCGGGACTTCGCGCAAGGGCACTCGTCGGCGGATTCCCGAAATGGGTAGAAGCCGGCGCCGCCATCGCACGCGACGTTTAGCGCACGAGCAGCGCGGCCTCGGCGGCCAGGAAGCGGCGATAATCGGCTTCTGATTCAACCGTAATCACGCCTTTCATACGGAAGTGCCCAAGGCCGCACAGCTGGGAGCACGCAATGTCGAAGTGACCCATGCACAGCGACAATTAGATCTGCCGGGTAGCGACAATTAGATCTGCCGCTTCGGGTCAGCCCGTCGGGCTGTGCCACCGTTGACCATGGTCAGCGATGCGCAGGTCCGGCTCATGAGGCAGAAACGTATGGATGGCAAGACCCAGGAAGCGGCTGCGGCCGCGAGCAGTATGAGTGTACGGACGGCGCGGGAGTGGGAGTCGGGGCCGGTCCCGTCGGCCACGGTGCGGAGCCGCGATTGGCGGACGCGCGTCAATCCCTTTGACGGTGTCTGGGTGACCGACGTGGAGCCCTTGCTCCAGCGCGACACCAAGGGCGTCCTTGAGGCCAAGTGGGTGTTGGAGCTGTTGCGGACGCGGTATCCCGACCAGTTTCACGCGGGCCAGGCCCGCACGCTCCAGCGGCGCTTTCGCGATTGGCGGGCGCGATACGGCCCGGAGCCCGAGGTGTACTTCGAGCAAGTGGCCGTGCCCGGGCGTGAAGCGGCCATCGACTTCACGCACGCGGAGGAGCTCGGCATCACGATCGCGGGGGCCGCGTTTCCGCATTTGCTGTTCGAGTTCGTTCTCAGCTACAGCCACTGGACGTACGTCTCGATCGCGTTTGGGGAGACCTTTGAGGCGTTGGTGGCCGGAGTCCAAGGCGCGCTGTGGGCGCTCGGCGGCGTACCCGAGGTCTTGCGCAGCGACAACCTGTCGGCGGCGACGCACGAGCTCAAGGCGAGCAGCGGGCGCGATCTCACCACGCGGTTTCGCGCCGTGCTCGATCACTACCGCCTGCGCTCGACCCGGATCACGCCGGGGCGGGGCCACGAAAATGGGGTCGTCGAGCAAGCGCACCGCCGCCTCAAAGCGCTGGTGGCGCAGGCGCTGCTGGTCCGTGGGCATGCGGACTTCACCGAGGTGGCCGCCTACGACGCGTTCGTCCAGAACGTCGTGGCGTCCTGGCGGAATCGGCCAGCGGCCGATCGCCTCGCCGAGGAGCGGTTGGCCTTGCGTCCGTTGCCGTCCGCGGCGATTCCGGCGTACACCACCTATCACCCGGTGGTGCGGCGGTGGAGCACGATTCGGATCGCGCATCGCACCTATTCGGTGCCCGCGACCCTCATGGGCCACACCGTCGAAGCGCGCGTGCATCCCAATGTGGTGGAGGTGCATCACCAGGGGCGACTGGTGCAATCGATGCCGCGCCTGCGGAAAGAAGAGGCGCACCACATCGACTATCGGCACGTCATTGGGTGGCTGGTGCGCAAGCCCGGCGCCTTCGCGCGGTATCGCTATCGCGAGGACTTGTATCCCTCGCTCGTGTTTCGGCGCGCCTATGATGCGCTCGTCCGCCACCACGGCGAGCGGGCCGACATCGAGTACCTGCGGATCTTGCAGTTAGCGTCCACCGCCGGCGAAGCGCGGGTGGTCGCCGTCCTGGCCCTGTGCGTCGATCAGATCGGCGGCTTTGACTATGTGACCGTCCAGACCCAGGTCGCGCCACCGGTGTTGACCGTGCCGATCATCCAGATCCCCGTCCCAGACTTGGCCGTGTATGACGCGCTCCGCGCGGGAGCGGCGGCATGAGCCGCGCGGTGCCGCCCGCCGTGGGCAATCAGATCACGGCCTTGCTGACCGGATTCGCGCTGACGACGGTCGCGCGCGAATTAGTACCCCGCTTTGTTCAGGCCGATCACCACGCCGCGCTGCCGCTCGTGCTGGATGTCCTGCAGCAAGAAGCCGACGAGCGGCAGGAGCGCCGCATCACGCGCCTGCGGCGCGCGTCGCGGCTCCCCCCAGGCAAAACGTTCGCGACGCTCGATGAAGGTCGCTTGCCCCCCAGCCTGGTGCGACACCTGCACGACCTCGCGTCCGGGGATTTCCTCGAGGAGGCCACCAACGTCCTCGCCTTCGGGCTTCCCGGTGTCGGCAAAAGCCACGCGATGTGCGCCGTCGGGCACGCGCTGATCGATCACGGCCACGCCGTAATCTTCATGCCGACGTACAACCTCGTGCAGGACCTGTTGGCCGCCAAACGGGACCTGCAGCTGCCGAGGGCTCTGCGGAAACTCGACGCCTTCGCCGTGTTGATTCTCGATGATGTGGGGTACATCCAGCAGAGCCCAGAGGAAGCGGAGATTCTCTTTACGCTGCTGGCCGAGCGCTACGAGCGGCGATCGGTCTTCATCACCAGCAACTTGATCTTCGCGCATTGGGACCGAATCTTCCGCGACCAGATGGCGACCGCCGCCGCGATCGACCGCTTGGTGCATCACTCCGTACTTCTGGAGTTTGATGTCCCGAGTTTCCGCACGGAGCAAGCCAAGCGCCGAGGGAAAGCTTCGACGCGCCCCGACCGTTCCATGACCGACTGACCGTCCGCGACCTCCGGCTACCACCCAGCCGATGACACCAACCAGGACGCCTCGGAGGTGGGGCGTCCTCTTTGCTCATCCGAACCGGCAAGAATAGTTGTCGCTGACCGGCGAAAGTAGTTGACGTTGCGCAGACCCACGAGCGT
>JACDEN010000470.1 GCA_013816415.1 Planctomycetota bacterium | reverse complement strand
GCGGTGGGGGGCGACGTGGCGTCGCCATTGTCCCCCACCGCCATCAGAGCTTACTTTTTCAGAAGGGGGCCCCGCCCCCTTCGACCCCTCTGGGGGTCACGCGTTGGAATAAGCGGACGGGCAGCCACATGCAGATGTACGACGTCGAAACCCGCGAGCGAAAAACGTTTCGCGTTGTTCTGCGGTCCGACGTCGGACGTCGGACGTCGGACTCTCAAATCAGCGCGCCGGCGGAATCACGATCGACGTGCCCGGAACGAGCTGGCCCGGATCAAGACCTGGATTCGCCTCGGCGATCCGGCGCCAGTGCTGGCTGGTGCCGTAGAAGGCGGCGCTGATGTCCGCCAGGGTGTCGCCCGCCGCGATGGTGTAGGTGCGCGCTCCGGTCGACGCGGGCGCGGGTGACTGCGAGGCCGCGGATTCGACGCTGTGGACGACAACGGACAGGTGGTCCTGCGCGCGGATCACCTTGGGCCGCAGGTAATCGGTCACGGCGCTCTCGATGTCCGCCGCGGACACGGGAAGCGGCGCCTGGGTGTCGCCGATGAGGCCGATCGCGACCGTGGCGTGGCGCCAGCGCCAGTCGCCCCCGACCTCGCCGCGCGGATCCTCGATGTATTCGGGCAATTCGGCGATGGCCGCGGTGATGCGCCAGTGCGGAGCGAGCCTGGGCGCGAGCTGCGAGACGATGGTGCGCACCGCCTCGTCGCGCGTGTTCTCGCCGGTGTTGGCCATCATGCGGCCGTCCCCGGTGATGATCATGCCGGCGGCGCGGCCGTCACCGCATCCGGTCGCGCAGATCAGCGTGCCCAGGCACATCGCCATCGCAGCCATCGATCGCGGGTTCATGTCGCTGCTTTGACCGGGGTGTGGTCGGCGGCGCGGCCCATGGTCAGCTTGCGTTCGAGCAGGATATCCGTCCAGGCGAGGACCACCGCCGAGATGACGAACGTCAGGTGGATGGCGATCTGCAGATAGACCTGGCTCGCGTCGGGCGCGATCGGCAGGGCCTCGCCGGACTTCGCCTCGGGCAGCAGCTTGGTGAAGGTGCTCAGCAGATGGATGCCCGAGATGCCGATCAGCGCGCCGGCGAGCTTGGTCTTGAGGGTGCCGGGATCGATGTGGTCCAGCCAGACCGGACGGTCCTCATGGTGCTCGAGGTCCAATTTGCTGACGAAGGTCGCATAGCCGCCGATCACCACCATGACCACCAGGTTGACGACCATGATCATGTCGATCAGGGCGAGGATGCCCTGGAGGAACAGCGCGCCGCCGCCGTGGACGGACTGGAAGAGATGGATGAGCTCGGCGAGGAAGTGATACGTGAAAAGCACCTGCGCCGCGATCATCCCGAGGTAGATCGGAGCGAGCAGCCATCGGCTGGAGAAGACCAGCCATTCGATCACCCGTTCGATGGAGCGCATGCGCGCGGATGCTAGGAACGGCGGGCTGGAAGCAAAGCCGCCGGCTCAGCGCGGAGCCGCGCTCGGCATGCGGCCCGAGATGCGCTCCATCACGGCGAGCATCGCCAGGCTCGGGCGCGCCGGGGCCTCGGGCGCCGCCGCCGTGACGATCGCCCCGCGCGCGAGCAGCTCCGCATACGACGCTACCGTCCAATCCGCGCCGTCGAATTCGAGGGCGCTGAGGTTGTCGACCCAGTCGCCCGAATTCAGGTAGGACACCTCGCGACCGAGGACGGTCTCGTGGCGCTGACACGGAATGTGGATGTGGCCGCAGATGATCTGGTCGACCTGGCGTTCGGCGGCCTTGTGCAGGCACATCTCCTCGAAGCGCGCGATA
Organism: Planctomycetota bacterium; assembly: GCA_013816415.1. GTDB lineage: Bacteria > Planctomycetota > UBA11346 > UBA11346 > UBA11346 > JACCZE01. Next base: position 1,646 of record JACDEN010000470.1, on the reverse strand, counting down.
TGCCTCGCGACCTGCGGAAAGAATTGTTTCGACCACACCGCGATGCGGCGCTGCGCGCGCCCCTTGCCGGCGCGCAGACGCAGGCGGTCGCGCAGGCAGTCGATGTCGACGAAGAGATCGTACCACCAGGCGCCGAAGTGATGCAGCCACCCCGGGGTCGCCAGCTCGTCGTCGAAACGGTCGCCGTGATGGATCCAGGTGCGCTTTCCGGCGATCTCGAGCTCGAGTTCATCGACGAGATGGAGGTTCTCGAAACGCACGTTCGAGAACGTCCGCAGCGCCGCGTCGTGATTGCCGGTGATGTAGTAGACCGGCACGCCGGCGGCCGCGAAACCCAGGACCAGCTGCAGGATGCGGTCGTGCTGCGCCTTCCAGCCGCCGCGCCGGAACTGGATGATGTCGACGAGGTCGCCGTTGAGGATCAGCCGCTTCGGAGCGATCGACCGCAGGTAGGCCTCGAGTTCGTCGGTGCGGCTGAAATTCGTGCCCAGATGGACGTCCGAAATCACCACCGTGTCGAGCTGACGTGGGGACATATCGTTCCCACGGTAGCGCTCCGACCTTCATCGGCGCTGCGAAAAGGGGAAAGGCTCGGCGGCCTGGAGTGTCCGACGTCCGACGTCGGGTGAGGAAAACAACGACCCCGCTGGTGGTTATGGGCGTCGGAGACAGAAACCAACGATGCGGCTCCTGGCTACGGGCTGTCGACGTCGGACGTCGGACGTCGGACTCTTCAACGACTCTACCTAAGAACCTTGTTCTCCGCCGCGGCCTTCTTCATGTCCGATCCCTCGCGGATGAACGCGGGGGTGCCGTTGCGCATGCGCACGCTGACGATGTCGCCGGCCTTCACCTGGTTCGAGGCGATCAGGCGCGACAGCGGAGCCACCAGCAGACGCTCGACCGCGCGGCGCATCGGGCGCGCGCCGAACTGCGGGTCGGTGCCCTCCTGCAGCAGCTTGTCGAGGTAGCTGTTGGAGTAGTGCAGGATGATCGGCATCTGCGCGCCGAGCAGCCGCTTGTACACGTCCTGCAGCATCAGGTTGAGGATCTTCTTCAGGTCGTCGGTCGAGAGGACGCGGAAGCAGATGATATCGTCGAAGCGGTTGAGGAACTCGTAGGGGAAGACCTCCTTCGCCGCTTCCACCGCCTTGTTGCGGATGTTGTGGTTGATCTCGTCGGCGCCGGTCTGGACGTCGAAGCCGATCGACTTGTGACGCAGGGTCTCGCTCATCTCCTCGGCGCCGACGTTGGTGGTGATGACGATGATCGAGCGCGTGAAGTCCACGACCTTGTTGTTGCCGAGCGTGAGGTGGCCGTCCTCCATCAGGCCGAGCAGCGCGTTCCACACCTTGGGGTGCGCCTTCTCGACCTCGTCGAAGAGCACGATCGACATGTAGTGGCTCTTCACCTGGGGGAACAGCTTGGCGATCTTGCCTTCGCCCTCGGCGAACACGCCGCGGCCCTCGGTCTGCGCCTCCTTGTGGTGGCGGTCGAGGTTGTCCTGCGACAGCAGCGGTTCGACGTCGTTGCCGACGTAGCCGGGCGGCGAGCCGAACAGCTTCGACACCGTGAACTCGCTCGAGAACTCCTGGCAGTTGATGCGGGTGAAGGCGTTGCGCTTGCCGAAGATGGTCTCGGCCAGG
>JACDEN010000469.1 GCA_013816415.1 Planctomycetota bacterium | reverse complement strand
GTGCTCGACGAAGCGCTCGAGCAGCTGCTTCAGGTTCATGATCTTCGGCGCGCCCCGGTCGAGCGCCAGCATGATCACGCCGAAGGTCGACTGCATCGCGGTGTGCTTGTAGAGCAGGTTGAGCACCACCGCGGGGATCGCATCGCGCTTGAGCTGCACGACGATCCGCATCCCGTCCTTGTCGGACTCGTCGTTGATGTTCGAGATGCCCTCGATCTTCTTTTCGGTCGCGAGCTCGTAGATCGCCTTGACCAGGTTCTCCTTGTTGACCTGGTAGGGGATTTCGGTGATCACGATCTGGGACTTGCCGGTCGATTCCTTTTCCTCAATCTGGGCCCGTGCCCGCATGATGACGCGGCCGCGGCCGGTCTCGTACGCATCCTTGATGCCCTGGCGGCCGTAGATGTAGCCGCCGGTCGGGAAGTCGGGGCCCTTGATCACCTTCCGGAGGTCGTCGATGGTGGATTCGGGCTGGTCCACCAGCAGCTCAATCGCTTTTGCCACCTCGCGCAGGTTGTGCGGCGGGATGTTGGTCGCCATACCCACGGCGATGCCGCTCGACCCGTTGACCAGGAGGTTCGGAACCTTGGACGGGAGGACCGTCGGCTCCTGCAGCCGGTCGTCGTAGTTCGACTGGAAATCGACGGTATTCTTGTCGATGTCCTCGAGCATGGCGACCGAAACGCGCGTGAGCCGGGCCTCGGTGTAGCGGTAGGCCGCGGCAGGATCGCCATCCACCGAGCCGAAGTTCCCCTGCCCGTCGACCAGCGGATAGCGGAGCGAGAACTCCTGGACCATGCGGACCATGGCGTCGTACACCGAGCTGTCGCCGTGCGGGTGGTACTTGCCGAGCACGTCGCCCACCACCGTCGCGCTCTTCTTGTACCCCCGGCCCGGCACCAGACCCAGCTCGTTCATCGCGTAGAGGATCCGGCGATGCACCGGCTTCAGCCCGTCCCGGACATCCGGCAGGGCGCGCGAGACGATGACGCTCATCGAGTAGTTGATGAACGACTGCTGCATCTCCTCTTCGATGAGCCTGGGTAGAATGCGCTCGCGAGAGTTCGGTGCGGTCATGGGCGGCTGTGCTGAAGGGGACCGGGCGGCGTGATGGGACTGCCGCGGGACGCCCTAATAATAATGAAGGAGGGGAGCGGCTCACATAGGCGAAAGCCGCCGGATTCGAAGTGAATCCGGCGGCTCAGGCTGCCCGGCTGAACGTCGGTCGGGACCGTCGGGCGGGCGTCAGTCCTGGACGATGATCAGGTACTTCGACGGCGCCCAGAACTGTTCCGGGGACGTGATGTGGACAGCGCCCTGGACCTTCCCGTCCTTGGTCGGCTGGTCGACGAAATCCAGCGCCTGGCGGGTTACGATCTTGTACTTCTTGCTCGGATCGGGGAGTGGGATGATGCTGTCCTGCATCCGGTTGATCGTGGTGAACGGCGCCGGCGTCAGCGCGCGGGCCGCCGCCAGGTGGTGCCCGCCGAACACCAGGAACTTGGAGCCCTCCTGCACCGCCACGCCCTTCGCGATGAGCTCCTTCTTCGTGCCCACGACGTAGTAGACGGTGTTCATCGTGTCGACCAGCGCCTGCTTCTCGGTCGTGAGCTTCGTGGTTACCTGTCGCGCGGTATCCACCGTCGCGTGCAACGCCACGATCTGGGTCTTCTGGCTGTCGATGATTGCCGTGTACTGCGCCTGCTGCATCTCGATGGTGCTCCGGAGCTCGGCGATCGTCTTCTGGTAGGTGTTGATCTGCCCGATCAGGCGGCTGTCCTTCTTGGTGAGCGCTGCAAGGCGAACCTTGCTCCGCTCGAGCTGAGCCTCGCTCTCGTTGAGCCGAGTGATCGCGTCCCGGATCTTGCCCAGCACTACCTGCCGGTCCGACCCCGCCCGCGAGCCCGCCGCTTCACCCGGCGCGACCGGGTTGGCGCCCAGGTTCCTGGCCTTGGACAGCTCGGTGCTGATGTCGTTCACGAGCGTCGCGTTGGCCATCACCTCGGTCAGCAGGCTGTCTTTTTCGGCCGAAATACGCTGGTTGTCTGCCGTTGCGGTTTCCAGCTGGGCCTTGCTGCGGTCACAGCCAACGGCAGTCATGGCGAGCGCGGCCACGAGCACGAGCTTACGCATGCGGGTCTTCCTGTCTAGGGGGGGGTCGCGGGGATCGGCCGCCATGATACCGCGCGGCCCCCACTTTTTATGTGACGTACGTCACAAACCGTGGCAGGCGGGCCTCAGCGAACCCGCCGGCCAGGCGTGTCGCGGCCGTTCTGGTGGAGCACCAGCCCGGTGACCGCGCCCGAGCTGTTGGCCTCGAACGTGATGCGTGCGTTGACTACCCGGAGGAAGAATTCCCTCTCCGACGACGCGAGGGCCTGCAAGCGGGCCTGATTCGTCGCCTGGATGAACAGGGCGGCGCCTTCCCGGGTCACGTCGATGGCGAACGTCGGCGCCAGCTCGTAGCGTCCGACGTACCGCGCCAGCACCGCCGAATCCACCGCTACCGGCCGAGTCGGCCGCAGCGGCGGCATGGTGGGGTCGAGCAGGTGCACCGGGATGTCGTCGACCGGGTCGCTGCTGTTGGCCAGCAGGACCACGCCCCGCCGAGTCGCCGGATCGAACCCGACGAACGAGTGGTAGCCGCCGGTCGCGCCGTTATGCCACACGATCTGCCGGCCACCCCGGGTCCGGATGTGCCAGCCGAGCCCGATTTCCTGCTCCGGACCGCCCGCGCGATGCCTCGGCTGCTGGGTCAGCCGGAACGCGGCGGCCAGCGGGCCGGTGGTGTCGATGCTCGCGGCGAGGAACCGGAGCATGTCGTTGGCGGTGGACCGCATCGCTCCGGCGCCGGCGAAGGTGGCCAGGTCCCAGTTGGCCACGGGCACTCCACCCATGTGCCCGGTCGCGAGCCGTGCCCGCATCGTCGGCGTGAGCGCGATCCGCGTGTCTTCCATGTGCAGCGGCCGGAGCACTCGCTCGGCCACGAGGAGCTCGTACGGCTTGCCCGCCCGGAGTGCCAGCACATGGCCGAGCAGCGCGACACCGAGGTTTGAATATTCGTACTCTGCGCCGGGATCGCGCGTCAGCCGGTACCCGCCGAGGAAGGCGTACAGCTGGGCGACCGTGTAGTCGGCGTAGGGATTCGTCGGATCGGCGGGCGTGAGGTTTGACGGCATGCGCGGGAGCCCGCTCACCTGCGAAGCCAGGTCGGCCAGTGTGATCTGCCGCCCGTTCCGGGTCGGCAGGCGCACCTCGGGCGGCAGATATTTGGCCACCGGGTCGTCGAGGGCGACTTCGCGATGGAGAGCCATGTCGGCCAGCACGAGCGACGTGAACAGCTTGGTGACCGACCCGATCTCGAAGACGGTGTTGCCGTCGACCAGCGGGCCGTCGCGCCTGGTCCGGCCATAGCCGATTACGCGGGCTCCGCTCGAGTCGAGGATGCCC
>JACDEN010000056.1 GCA_013816415.1 Planctomycetota bacterium | reverse complement strand
GCGACACTGCCCGACCGGCTGCTCACGCTCGCATGCAACCAACGCCGTCCTCGACCGCAGGTCAGGCGCGCAGCATGAGTGCGGCTGCAACTGCTCGGGAGGGAAGTATCCGAATTTCGGCAATCCTGACGCCAGATGGAGGGTGATTCAGAAGCGCGACACCACATAGGTGATGATCAGCAGCGCCGCGGCGCCGGCGGCTAGCTTCATGACCAGGAAGAACACATCGCCGTGGCGTTTCGCCTGCTTGCGCGCGATGCGATCGGTTTCGGCGCGTTGGACTTCAGCTTGGATGTCGATGATCATGATGGTCTCGCTCCGGACAGGCGTTCTGGGCTCGGGGCCCGGTGATCTTGGCTGCTGCGTAACCAGACGGGGGCGGGTCCCCGATCCGGACAGGGCAAACGTCGCTAACGAGCCAAGGTTCAGGTGCCTTTGCGGCGCGGCTTGAACTTCAGGGTGGCCTTGATGGCCTCCTCGGTGCGCCGGTTCAATGCCGCGGCCTCCTCGAGCAGACGCTGCTGCGAGGGGCGGGGCGGCTCGCCGCGCTTCGGGCTCAGCCGGGCATAGACCCCATCCGGCCCGAGCACACGGGCCTGGACGTTGTCCTCGAGCGAGATCTCCAGGATGGTGCGGATGCGCTCGCACAGCGCCTCATCCTCGATGCGCACCAGGCACTCGACCCGGCGATCGAGGTTGCGCGTCATCCAGTCGGCGGAGGCGATGGCGTAGACCGGATCCTTCCCGTTGGCGAAATGATAGATGCGGCTGTGTTCGAGCAGTCGACCGACGATCGAACGCACGCGGATGGTGGGACTGAGGCCGGGCACGCCGGGCCTCAGGATGCACATGCCGCGCACGATGAGGTCGATCTCGACGCCGGCCTGGCTCGCGGCATAGAGCTCGTCGCAGATCGCGGTGTCGACGAGCGAATTGAATTTCGCGATGATGCGCCCGCCCTTGCCGGCGGTGGCGTGAGCGGCCTCGCGGCGGATCCAGGCCACGAACTGGGTGCGCAGGGTCAAGGGCGCGACCGCGAGCCGCTCCCACTCGGGCGGCCTGCTGTAGCCGGTGAGCATGTTGAACAGCGACGCGACGTCGCGGCCGGTGGCCTCGTTCGCGGTCAGCAGGCTGAGATCGGTGTAGGTGCGCGCAGTCTTGTCATTGTAATTCCCGGTGCCGATGTGGCAGTATCGACAGATGCCGTCCTCGTCGCGGCGGATGATCATCAGCAGCTTGGCGTGGACCTTGTAGCCGACCAGGCCATAGATGACGTGCGCGCCGGCCTCCTCGAGCGCGCGCGCCCACTTGATGTTCGCCGCCTCGTCGAAGCGCGCCTTGAGCTCGATCAGCACCGTGACCTGCTTGCCGGCGCGCGCCGCGCGCGCGAGCGCGCGGATGATCGGGCTGTTTCCCGAGACGCGGTACAACGTCATCTTGATCGCGAGCACCTGCGCATCGAGCGCGGCGTGCTCCACCAGTTCGACGATGCGCTGGAACCCCTGGTACGGATGATGGAGCAGGATCTCGCCGGCGCGGATGCGCGCGAAGGGATCCTCCCAGTCGGCGGGATAGACGTGGACGGGCAGCGGCGCGTCGCGCAGATCCCGCCGATCCAGGCGGTCCGGCACCGCGAACAGCACGGTGAGGTCGAGCGGGCCGTCGACCGGCACCACGTCGAGCGGATCGAGGTGCATCACCGACAGGAGCCACTGCCGCAGCGACGGATCGCCGTCGGCCGAGACCTCGAGGCGCACCACGTGCCCGTGCTCGCGACTCGAAAGCTCCTGCTCGATCTCGCTCAGCAGGTCGGTGGCCTGGTCCTCGTCGATATCCAGCGACCCATCGCGCGTGACGCGGAACAGGCAGCGACCGACGATGCGATAGCCGGGGAACAGCGCGTCGAGATAGGTCATCACCACGTCTTCGAGCAGCGCGTGCGCGCCGGGGCGCGAGACCAGTGCGACCAGCCGGTTGGTGCCCGGCACCGCGACCACGGCATTCTTCGGTTCGCCGCCGGTCTCGGACGCGAGCTGCACGGCGACGGTGATGCCGCGGTTCACCACCAGCGGGAAGGGCCGCGCGGGATCGACCGCGAGCGGCGTCAGCACGGGTTCGATCTGGTCGCGGAAATACTTTCGCAGCGTCTCGCGGTCGACCTCCTCCCACGCCGAGGGCGCGACGATCGAGAACCCTTCCTTCGCGAGCAGCGGAGCGACCTCATCGCGCCAGCAGCGGTACTCGTCGTTCACCAGCTGCACGAGCTCCTGGCGGACCTCGCCGAGCTGGCGCAGCGCGTCCTTGGTCGGCGTCTCGGCGACCTCGTACCCGTGGGCGATCTCCCACAGCTCGGCGAGACGCACCATCACGAACTCGTCGAGGTTCGATGAGGCGATCGCCAGGAAGCGCACCCGCTCGAGCAGCGGCGTCACCGGATCCTGCGCCTCCTCGAGCACCCGGCGGTTGAACTTCAACCACGACAATTCACGGCTGAAATAGCGCTCCTCGGGCGACCGCTGCGCCGGAGCGGCGGTGGTCTTGCGCGGGATGCTCATTCCCCCTCCCGCGGGATGACCTTGACGTTGAGGCCGAACGTCTCGACGAACATCCCCTTCTTGCCGTCGATCGACCAGCGCTCGAGCGCCACCTGGCGACGGTCCACGTGCAGCAGCAGATGGTCGCGCGACACCTCGCAGCGGATCTTCTTGATGCGCTGCGTGCGCTCGACATCGAGGCCGTAGGCGAGCCGCAGGATCGACGCGAGGTAGCTGACGAGGACGCGGCTGCGCCGGTGCAGCGCCTGGAAATCACGATGGTGCGCCTGCGGCGCGCTGCGGCGGTGGTAGCGGGCGATGTGCGCCACGATGCGCTGCTCGTCGCCGGTGAGCCCGGCGATGTCCGCGGCGAGGATGATGTACATCGAATGCTTGTGCCGCTCGCGCACGTTGATGTACGCGCCGATGTCGTGGACGAGGGCCGAGAATTCGAGCAGCGTGCGGTCGCGCTCGCCGAGTCCGTGCAGGTTGCGCGTCTGATCGAAGATCTGCACCGCCAGGCTGGCGGTGTTGTCGGCGTAGTCGTGGTTCCCTCCGTAGCGGGTCACCAGCTGGCGCGCCTCCGCCAGCAGGTGCTGCGAATCGAGGTAGTGCGGACCGTGCGCCCCGGGCAGGAGATCCGCCAGCAGCCCGTCGCGCAGCGTCAGCTGCGGAACCAGCACGCGGTCGGCCCCCGAGATCGCGCACAGGTGCCGGATGAGCGTCGCCGCCGGCAGCAGCCGCGCCGCGCCGAACAGATCGGTGCCGCACGCGTCGGCGCGCTGCTGCGGAGTCATCGGCTGCATGCGCTCGAACCACTGGGTGACGACCACCGGGTCGAGCGACTCGAGCAGCCCGAGCGATTGCGGAGTCAGCAGCGTCACCAGGCGCCGCACCTCGCCGCCGGTGACCACCAGATGCTTCACCGACCCTTCCGGCAGGCGCCCGAGCAGCATGTGCGCTGCGCCGAGCGCGTAGCGGTCGATCGTCACCGCGAAGTCCGTGCTGTCCTTCAGCTCGCGAAACTGCTCGTAGAGGCGGATCGTCCCGTAGTGTTCATCGACCGAATGCACCAGCTTGCCCTGGCGGATCAGGCTGACGCAGGTCGAGCCGCCGCCGACATCGATCATCAGGGTGTTTCCGGACAGGCGCTTCCCGCATCGCGCGAGGAGCACCCGCAGCGCCTCGAAGTAGAGGCGCGCGGCCTCGGAGCCGTCGATGATCTCGACCTCGATCCGCGCCTTCTGCCTGAGGCTCTCGATCAGCACGTCGCTGTTGGCCGCTTCGCGCATCGCGCTGGTGGCCACCGCGCGGATGTCGACGATCCCATACGACTCCGCTGCCGAGCGGATGCCGGTGAATGCCTGGACGACGCCATCCATGGCCGCGCGGTCGAGCTTTCCGCCAGTGAAGCCGGGCGTCAGGTCGACGGGATAGACCAGATCCTCGAGGATGCGTTGTTCCGCTCCGCGGATCTCCGTGAGGAAGGCGCGCACCGAACTGGTGCCGCAGTCCACCACCGCGACATGTCGCGCAGGAGGAGGCTTCGGCTGCCGGCCCTCGGGAAGCGGCGCAGACACGGCGCGTCGTCCACGCCGGCGTGGGGATGGAGACGACCCACCCGGTGATGGTCGGTTGCTGTCATCCATGGCGGCTACCACCTGCCAGCGACCGGCCAGCGAACACCCGAGCGGATGCGCAGCGGCGACCGGCGGGATGTGTGGCGATGGCGCACATGGGATCAGGAACGGTCGTCACGAGGGGCTCGCAGTCAAGGAAGCGACGAAGAGTTCTCAATCGTATACGGCCCGTCATTACTGGCCTATTCATCGATGACAGAATACCTTATGATGAAGATGCGGTCGTCTGGAACACCTTTGGCCTGGTGCCGACCCGCGTGTCCCCTGTCCTCGCCCCAACGCCTCGTAGCTCGCGGCATGCCAGCGATCTGGGCGTTATCGGACCTCCACCTCTCGACCTCGGGCTCCAAACCGATGGACGTGTTCGGAGAGCATTGGGATCACCACGATCAGCAGATGGCGCGCAACTGGGATGCGGTGGTCGCAGCCGACGACATCGTGCTGACGCCGGGAGATTTCAGCTGGGCGACCACGAAAATCCCAGGACACGAAAATCCCAGGACACACACCCCATTCCTCCGTCGACAAGTTTACCACCACCACGCCCACCTGAAGCTACCTCTCAGGATCTGTAGCAGCTCATCTCGACCAACGGTGGTCCGATCGCGGCTTGACTGAGCGACCACGAACAATTCCGATCTCTGCTACATCGCCACTGTTCCATCCGCGCCCCCATACAACCGCGCGCGGTCCACGATCCATTTCACTCCGCGTCGCGCCGCTTCCTTCACCCGCGCCCACGCGCATCCGATCACCGACATCGCAAGTGGTTGGACAGAATGCGTTGCGCTTGTTGTTCGTGACGGGGCGCTCATCGCCGAGGCATTGACGAGACTTCGAAAGTCAATTCCGTTTCCTTTACGTGGGCTCGACACCGATAACGGCAGCGAGTTCCTCAATGAAACGATCATCGCCTACTGCCAAGAAAAAGCGATCGAGTTCACACGCTCACGTCCTTATAAAAAGAACGATCAGGCCTGGGTCGAACAGAAAAATGGTTCCGTTGTTCGACGTTTTGTCGGATATCGCCGATTGGAAGGACTCGCCGCCGTGGGGATTCTGGCCCGACTCTACGCAGCGGTTCGACTTTTCGTGAACTTCTTCCAACCGTCTTTCAAGTTGGCTTCCAAACAGCGAATCGGAGCTCGGATGGCGAAGCGTTACCATTCGTCTGCAACGCCAAGTGCCAGATTACTGGAATCGGAAGCGATATTCGCGGAGGTTAAAGATAAGTTGCGCACCGTTGCCGTTTCGCTGGATCCGCTGAGACTCCTTGATGAGATACGAAAGATGCAACACCATCTCGCTGAGCTTGCCGCTGGCCAAGTGCCAACTGTACTCGCCGTTCGAGATCAGGAGCTTGAGAACTTCTTGAAGAGCCTGTCGACTGCTTGGAAGAGTGGCGAAGTTCGGCCTACACATCGCGATACGCCCAAGCCAATGCACGATTGGCGAACCCGAGTGGATCCATTTGAAGCCGCTTGGCCGTTGATCTGTCGTTGGCTAGAGTCCGAACCCGATCGAACGGCCAAGGAGATCTTTCAGCGACTCCAGGCCGAACAGCCAGGGATATTTCCGCAGGGACAGATTCGAACACTTCAGCGGCGCATCCAGGAATGGCGAACTACGCAGGCTAGCAGACTCATCCTTGCCGAGCCTGACGCCGCAGGTATCGCCGCTCCGAATGTCGCGGTGGCGACTTGGTAACATGGGTTGATGAGGCAACGCGGTGTGCCAAGTTAGTTGTCGCCGGACTCCCAGCCGGCCAGCGGCGCCGCCTGGTCGAGGCTGACGACCTTCTGCTTGATAAGCGGCAGGTACAAGCGGGCGTTCGATGGATAAGCCCTTAATTCCAATCTAAATATGCGCGGACAGGTAATGACCTGCCCATGATTGATGCATGATTCGATGGTCACGTCCCTGTTGTCTTTTTCCCTTGGCGGAATATTCATATGGGGACTTCTTTCCTGTAATGAGACATGATCATTTACGTACGGACGAGAAGTAATGACTGTCCATGACGTTGGTCCCGATCGTCGCGATGGTGAAATAACTGGGGATATTGAATGCCAACGAAGCGCACGACTACGACCGGTCCTATTCCAGAGCGTCGCCGCACGCACGACGGGCGCACCAAGCGTCTCCGTTTCTCCCAACTGATCCGCAACAAGCGCGCGATCGCGGCGGTGATCGCGCACACGCATTGGGATCGGGCTTGGTACCATCCGTTCGAATTATTTCGCCTGCGGCTGTGCCAGATGGTGCTTCGCCTCTTGGAAATCTTGGAGAACGATCGGAATTTCACCTGCTTCGTGTTCGACGGTCAGACGGTGGTGCTGGAGGACTTCCTCGAATTGCATCCCAGCGAGCGTCCGCGGCTCGAACGCCAGATCCGCGCCGGTCGTTTGGTGGTCGGGCCGTTCTACGTGCTACCGGATCTGTTCCTCATCACGCCCGAGTCGCTGATCCGCAATGGTATGATCGGGCAGGACCTCGCCGAATCATTCGGCGGCTCAAGCCGGCAAGGTTACATTGCGGACTCGTTCGGCTTGAATTCGCAACTGCCGCAGATCTGGGCCGGACTCGGTCTGGAATCGGTGTTCTTCAGCCGAGGCATCTCGAAGGAGCAACAAGAGAAAGCCGGAGCCACGTTCTGGTGGGCTAGCCCTGATGGTCAAAGCAGGATCCTGAGCGTGTATCAGGTCGAGGGCTATTCGAACCTCGTGCTCTGGGGCGTGCCGCTCGGCGCGTACCCCCAGGATGATCCGGCGACCAGGACTCTCGATTTCGCCAAGTCGGCAGAACGCACCACGGAACTGCTTGGCCGGTACGCCCAGGTTGGAAATCGATCGGCGCTCATGTATTTCGGCTCAGGCAATGATCACCATCCGGTCCAGTCGCGCTTGCAAGACCTCCTCACCTACAACGCCAAGCAATTTCCCGATGTGGCATTCGTCCAGATGAGCACCGATGACATGGTCGATCTCATTCGTCAGGAAAATCCCAACCTGACGACGCTGTCCGGCGAATTCAACCGCCCGGGTTCATGGAGCGTCCTCAAGGGCACGCTCGAAAACCGGCCGTACCTCAAGCAGCAATATGATGATGCCGCTGCCTGGCTCGAACTTTTCGCCGAGCCGCTCACTCTGCTCTCTGGGCGGCTCGAGGTGCGCCGGCGCGTCGTGCGCGAGATCCACCACCGTGGCTTCGCCTTCAATGTCGGCAACAATGCGGCCTTCCCGGGGGAATCTGCGCGACCGGCGCTGCGCAATGCCTGGAAGACGCTGCTGCGCAACGCGCCGCACGACGACATCTGCGGCTGCTCGACCGACCCCACCCACGAAGACGCAGAAAATCGTTCCAAGCGGGTGGTGGAGGTCGCCTCCGTTCTCGCCAGCGACGGAGCGTCGACGCTGGCGACTTCGTGCACCGCGCTCGATACGCCACATGTCGCGCGTATCTGGCTGTGGAATCCGCTGGCCCATCCTCGGATGGCCGCGTGGCGGAGAACCATGACCGTTCCGGCCAACACCACCGACCTCCGCCTGGTCGACGAGCGTGGCGCTGACGTCGTGGCGACGATCACCACTCGCGAAGTATCGCCTGACTACCGTCGCTGGCACAGTCTCGACTTCGAGAAGCTGCCGCTGGGGACAATCGAGGTGGCGGTCGCGACGACCACGGATCTGCCGAGCCTGGGTTATCGGAACCTGTTCCTGGTCGCCGGAGGATCCGTCGCGCCTCCGGTCCGAGCTGTCCGGCGGACCGCCGACGGAATGGAGAACGAGTCGGTCTCGGTCAATGTCCACGCAGACGGCAGTTTCGACGTGGTCGACAAACGCAATGGCGCGAGTTACCGTGGGCAAAATCGCTTACGCGATCAGGGAGATGCCGGAGATCTCTATACCAGTCGCCTGCTGGAGGCGGGAGTGATCCACGCGGATCCCTCGCGTTGCGCACGCACATGCATCGATGATCTGCCTGATCGGGTCAGCTACTCCTGCGCGGTTGAACTCGCCGACGTACCGCTGGGGCTCTCTTCTGACAACAGCGCGCGTAGCGATCAGCGCGCAGCCCTGCGCATACGTTTCCTCATCACGCTTTTCGCTGACAGTCCGGTCGTGCACATCCATGCGGCATGGACCAATCAGCATCGAGAGCATCGGCTCACCGTCGAGTTCCCGACCGGAATGGCCACCACTGTGGTCGAGACCGAAACGCCATTCGACGTCGTCACTCGGGAAGCCCCCTTCACCCACGAGGCGTGCCGCAATTTCTTCACTGCCAGCTCCGGAAGCAAACGGGTCAGCATCTTATCCCGTGCCATGCATTCCGCCGAGGCTCGCATGGGCGAGACGGGAGAGTTGGTGCTCGGCAAATGCCTGCTCAAGGCCAATGGTTCCGTGTTCAGGTTCCTCGAGCCCCACTGGGCTGCGCCCGGTGGCAACTGTTTACGGCCGCTGATCCAGGATTATGCGTTCTTCCCAGGCGCCGCGGATGATTCCTGGGCCAGCATCGGCCGTGCCGCTGCCGAGTTCTGCCATCAGCCCCTGGTCGAGCACTATGTCGATGGCCTCGCTGGCGAGCTGCCGGCGGTCCACACCTTCATCGAAGCCCCAGAGCCATTCCTGCTCAGTGCGTTCAAACGCGCGGAGAACGGCAACAGCATCATCCTGCGTTTCGTCAACTGGTCGCCACGTCGCGCGCGGGGTCGCCTCACGCTCTCGCCGTTGCTCGCGGTGCGGAAGGCCTGGCGTTGCGATCTCCGCGAACGCCGCATCGAGCCCGTGCCCGTGACGCGTGGGAAGGTTTCTCTCACGGCGCGTTCACGCGAGATCGTCACGCTCGAGTTGGCTTGATCCGCAAAGCTTTGCTGGGCGAACGTCAGATGATCTGCCTGATTATTGAGATTATGGAGAGCCTGTCCCTAAACGACATTTCTTGGATCCCACCTGGGAAATCGAGCACATCCATCGCGGCCAGTTCCCGTATGAAGTCCGGATTCCGGTGAACCAGGTCAAATCCGCTATGTTTACCTGTTCATGCCCTCGCCAACGCTCTCCTCGCTCATCCTCCACCCCTCGGACTTGACCGCCCAGACGGTCATCCGGTTGCCCCTACCGATCGTGGAGGGTAACCGTGATTACCGTGAGCGCGAGGCTCTGCTGCGACGCATGGATGAGATCCTCGTGATGAGTGGCGTCGAGGCGGAATTCATGGAGCAGGAAGTCCATCAGGAGCGAGAGCGGCTGGAGAAGGGCAACGTGCCGTTGACCGATCGGCAACGGGCAGGCATCCAGGAGTATGCCAAGCAGACGCTCCGCTGCACGATTGCCCGTATCCTGAGCAATGAAAGCCATCGGTCATTCACCACCCATCTGGCGGAATCGTCTCTGCTGCAATGGTTCTGCGGCATCACCAACCGCGGGGTCATTCGCGTACCGTCAAAAAGTACGCTGCAGCGGATGGCGTCAGAGGTGCCCACCGAGATCATCGAGCAGTTGCATCGCCTATTGCTGACGCGCTCCGCGGCAGTCGATGCCGACGGCGCATCCGTGCTCGGCTTGGCCGAGTCCGTCGACCTGTCGCTGATCTGGATGGATTCCACCTGCGCCAAGCTCGACATCCATTATCCGGCAGACTGGATCCTGCTCCGAGATGCCACCCGCACGATCATGCGGGCGATCGCCGTCATCCGGAAGCATGGCTTGATCCACCGGATGCCTGCCCCGGAAACCTTCATCGCGGCGATGAACCAGCAGACGATGGCCATGAGCGGGGCCAGCCGGCGTGGACGAGGCGGCGACAAGAAGCGGGCGCGCAAGCGTGTCCTGCGCGTCATGAAGCGGATCGTCAGGAAAGTCCAGCGGCACGGTAGGCGGTATCGGGATATGCTCGTGAAATGCTGGGCGGAAACCGATCTTTCGCGGGCTCAGGCGCAGCGGATCATCGACCGGGTCGACGGCATTCTTCAGGCGTTGCCGGCAGCGGTCAAACAGGCTCACGAGCGCATCATCGGCGAGCGCGTGGTGCCCAACGTCGACAAGAAGCTCAGCCTGTACGAGCCGCACGCCCAGGTCTATGTGCGTGGCAAGGCCGGAGCGGAT
>JACDEN010000468.1 GCA_013816415.1 Planctomycetota bacterium | reverse complement strand
GACCAGTGCCTTTGAGGTCGCCGGTGAAACGCGCGCGCGCTTCGCCGGCGGGGCTGCCCGGGGTGTCGAGGTCGGCGACCACGCCGAGCACGGCCTCCTTCAACAGGCGCGCGTCATCGGGACAGGCGGCGAGCCAGTCGAGCGATTGTCGCATGTCCTGGTAGGTGGCGGCGAGGCGCGGGTCGCGGTAGCTGCCGAAGACGAACGCCGTCACCGACGACTGCTGGCCGGCGAACGCGCCGTAGGCGCCGCCCTGCTCGCGGATCTTCGGGTGCAGCACGTTGTTGGTGAGCAGCCGTCCCGCCACCGACAGCGCGGACGCATCGGGGTGGGCGAGGGCGACGGTGGGGAACACCAGTGCGCAGTAGTTCACCGCGGTAGCAGTGACGTAGGCGGTGGGTTGGATCGTCTCGCGCGGCGGGGATGCGAACGGAACCGTCGAGGCGGTGTTTGCAGGATTGGGCATCGACCACGCCTGCTTCAGCGCGGCGAGGACGTCCGAACGCTCGGCCGCATCACCGATCACCGCCAAGTGGCGTTCGCCGCCGATCAATTTGCTCAGCAGCGCGGACAGCCGTGCAGAGAGCTCCCCGAGGTGGTTCTTCGCCTGGGGATTGTCCTCGGCGATGTCCAGGGCCAGGCGCTTCAACCGCATCAGCTTGCCGATGCCGCCGGTGCGGTGGCCGATGGCGGCTGAGCCGCCGAAGCCGCGCATCGCCGCGCGCGCGGCCATCTGGTGGCCGCGGCCCTGGATCGAGCCGTGCAGGCGCTGCAGCGATTCGTCGATCAGTTCGCGCATGCGGGCGTGCTCGTCGAAGCGGCAGCCGAGCAGGGTTTCGCTGATCAGCGGCATGAACTCCGACTGGCGGCTGGCGAGGCCCTTGACCTCGCACATCAGGAAGCCCTTCACGCGGTTGGCGTCCTCGGGGTCGGCGACGATGTCGGTCCATGCCGACAGTCCGCCGCACAGCGCGTTCAATCGCGCCGCCTGCTCCTCGTAGGTGAACGAGCCGACGCCGAGAGAACCGACCATGCGCGTGACCATCGGCAGCAGGTCGAGCTCGTCGGCGTCGAGCAGCGGCAGCGGCATCGCCACCACCTGGTGCAGGATGCCGTTGGTGCCCGGCGTGAAGGCGATGACGTCCGGACCGCGCTGCCGGCCCTCGGGCCATCGGCGCTCGCGCGGGATGTCGGCGAGTTCGAGGTCGGGCAGGACCGTTGGATCCTCCTGCTTCGCCTGGCGCTCGGCGAGAGCCTGCGCCTGCGCGCGCAGGCGCTGCTCCTCCTCGGCAGGCAGCGCGGCGGTC
The DNA here is from genome assembly GCA_013816415.1 of Planctomycetota bacterium. Classification (GTDB taxonomy): domain Bacteria; phylum Planctomycetota; class UBA11346; order UBA11346; family UBA11346; genus JACCZE01. The sequence goes on along the minus strand of JACDEN010000468.1, from coordinate 2,149 downwards.
TCGGCCTGCACCTGCTCGCGTTCACGGTGTGTTTGGCGTTCGTGGAAATCCGCCTCGGGCCGCGCGCGCACCCACAGGCGCCGCGGATTGTCGATCAGGCGCTTGCGGATCTCGTCGGCGATGAATCCGGGAGCCGCGGCGCGGCTCGCGAGGCGGGCGATCGCCTGCGACTGGTCGAGAAACGGCAGTGGATCGACGCCGTTGTTCCATGGTCCGATCAGCCGGAACGACAGCTCGAGGCCGTAGGGATAATGGTCGCCGCGGATCTCGCGCCGCGAGATCTCGACCTGGTGCAGCGCGGCCTCGATCTCGGAACGCGGGATGCCCTTTGCGACGATCTCACGCAGGCAGTTATCGACCAATGCCGGGAATGCCGCGTAGTCCTTCGGGTCGATGCCTTCGAGCTCCGCGGTGAAGATGCCGTTGCGGTAGCTCGAGCCGTAGCCGCTGGAACCGGTCGAGCGTCCGAGGCCGCTCGCCTCGAGCGCGTGGCGCAGCGGCGCTCCGGCGTGGCCGAGCAGCAGGCGGTCGAGCAGTTCCGCGGTCAGCGCCTCGTCGAGATCCGCGCCGTCCTCCCACAGCCAGGTCAGGCTGGTGGCGGTGGCGTCGAGCTGGTCCTGGCCTTTCGCCAGCGGCACCGGCACATCGAGTTCGGTCGCGGTGGGCGCATGCGTCTGCAGCGCCGGCGGCGGCAGCGGCTCGCCGGCGTCGGCATCGATGTAGCGGTTGAACGCGGCCTGCAGCGCGACCGGATCGGCATCGCCGTAGGTGACGAAGCAGGCGTTGGCCGGGCGGTAGCAACGGCGGTGGAAGTCGACCAAATCGCGGTGGCGCAGCCGCGGGATGTCGCTCGGCTCGCCGCCGGAGTTGTGCTGATAGCAGGTGTCGCCGAACATCACGCGCGCGCTCGCGGCCTCGACCTGGGCATCGGTCGAATCCATGGCGCCCTTCATCTCGTTGAAGACCACGCCCTTTCTTTCCCAGCCTCCGTCCTTGCCGTCGGTGGACGGTTCAATGCGGTGGCCTTCCTGCGCGAAATCGAGCGGATCGAGGCGCGGCGCGAACACCGCGTCGAGGTAGACGTCGAGCAGGTTGTCGTGGTCCTTCGGCACCTGGCTCGCGAACGGATACGCGGTGAGGTCCGGGAACGTCATGGCGTTCATGAAGGTCTGCAGCGAGCGACGCAGCATCTGGAAGAAGGGATCGCGCACCGGATAGCGGCGGCTGCCGCACAGCGTGGTGTGCTCGAGGATGTGCGGCAGACCGGTGCTGTCCGCAGGCGGCGTGCGGAACGCGACCAGGAAGGCGCGGTGGGGATCCGGACAGGCGAGGTGGTAGTGGTCGGCGCCGCACGGATGGCGGAAGTGCGCGACCTCGAGCCCGAGCGCAGAGATGGGGGTGCGGGCGACGGGCGCGAAGGCGGACAGTCCGGATGGGCTCATGGCGCGAGTCTCGATGCGCGAGGGTGGGAGCAAGGCGGTGTCTGGCGTCGTAGGACAGCGGGCAGCGTCATGAACGCCGCCGGGAGCGGTCGGCGGCTGGGTTCTCTGTTCTGGGTCCTCCGTCCTCTGTTTCTGCATGGAGCAGTGCTCACGTCGCGGCTGTCCAACGGAGAACGCAGCACGAAGACCGCAGAACGGTGGCCAGTGCCAACGGCGGTTGAATGGCCGGTCCGGCGGCGCTAGGATGCCGGCAATGCTGCGCGGTCTCGCCCTGTTCGGCCTGTTGTTCCATCTGCTCGCCGGCTCGCTGCCTGCCGGGTCGCTGGTGCGTCTGGGCAGCGATGGACTGACCGTATCGCCCCAGCAGTGCTGCGGCATGGTCACGCCGCCTCCAGGTCATGAATCGCAGTCCGTGACCTGCTGCTGTTACACTGGCATCATGGTCGGCCATCAGGATCTTGCGGCCGCGGCGCCGGTGAACGTGCCGCTGGCAGCCGCCGTCGTGACCTCGCAGCCGTGGCCCCCGGTACCCATGCTCGCCGCGTCGGCGGCGGCGCCGCGCCCGTCGCTGCGCGTTCGCGACGGACCACCGCCCATCGGCCTGGCATTCCTGTCGACCATCGTCATCCGCTGCTGAGTCCCTGCCAGTCGTTCGCGCGCCGGAGTCCCGGCGCCCGCTGAACTTCTGCGCAAGGGCCCGCCATGAC
>JACDEN010000467.1 GCA_013816415.1 Planctomycetota bacterium | reverse complement strand
GGTCTACGGATGGATCGGCTCATGGCATTGGTCGAACCGCTACCGAATGCAACCGCAGTTGTCTTTCATTCCTTTAGCGAAGGCGTGGCGATTGACCGCCCTGAGGTCAGCGGTCGCTACTACGACAGCTTATCACTGCGGGATGCCCGAAGCCCGCAGACGATCCTGGCATACGAGATGAACGGGAAGCCGCTCCCCCGCTATCACGGAGCACCCTTGCGCTTGCGCGTTGAGAATCAATTGGGGTTCAAGATGGTGAAGTGGATTCAGGCCGTCGAGTTCGTCGACGACATCACCGCTATTCGCGGTGGCGAAGGGGGTTTCGCCGAAGACAACGAATACTTCGGTGAATTGGCAAACATTTAGCGTCAAGCCGGGCTCACATGGCAGCTCGCGTTGACGCTAACTCTCTAGGCAGGCTGCCTTGACGCTTACGGCCTAGCGGGCTGCCCGACGGTACCGCTCGAGCTCGGCTGGTATCAGGACGGCAAGTTCCATCGCGAGCATCCCTACCTGACCATGGCGACTCGCCCAGGTTTCGCCCGCACGTCCATGCAGATAGGCGGCTAGGCGCGCCGCGTCGAAGGCGCGCATTCCCTGGCACATGAGGCCACCGATCATCCCCGCCAACACATCTCCGCTGCCTGGGATCGCCAAAACCGGGCCGCCTGTGTCGTTGATCGCATGGCGATGCGGATCGGCGATACAGGTTCGATGCGACTTGAGGACCACCGTGGCGCCGCAGCGTCTGGCAAGCGTCCTAGCTGCTGTCATGGAGTGATCGCCCATGGTATTGGGCAGTGACCACCCACGGGCCAGTCGCCTGAACTCTCCTGGGTGCGGGGTCAGGACGGTTGGGGCCGAACGGGCTTTCAAAGACGGCAGCGCGGCTAGGGCTTCCAGCCCGGTGCCGTCGAGCACCAACCGGTTCGGCAGCGACCAGAGTCGCCTGACCAGAGACCGCTGTCGAATCGGGTCGCCTAGGCCGGGGCCGGCGACGATGACCATGTCAGGGTCAATGTCACGCAGGGAGGAGGGAAGAGCCTGTCTCCTCACGGGGACCGCCATCGCCGACGGTACCAGCGTCAGGCAGGCGAGACGGATCTCGTCGGGCACCAGCAGGCGTACCAAGACGCCCTTCGAACGTGGCGCGAACGCCGTGATAATCCGCATCCTCGGCGATTTTCTCAGTCTTCACCGAAGCGGTATCGAACACCACGCCATCATCGTCGACCGGTGAGGCGCAGAGGGCGGCGATCGTCGTGCGGACATGCTCCAGGTCATGGTCGATGCGGCCGAGCAGATCGATGTCGCGCGTGGGTCGCGTGGCCGGGAGCTTCCACACCGTCAGCATCAACGCGCCTTTGAGGACGAACCGATCGGCGAACGGCGAACGTGACAGCCGCGAGAGCCAGCGCTCCAAGCCGTAGAATTGGAGCACGTCGTTGAACGTCCGGCTCTCGCGATTGGCAAGATTCAGGAGGCGTTGATGGATCGAAGCCGCCACGTTGGTTGGTCGAGACGTGTTCATGCCGCGCTCGTCTCAAGGTAAGGACGCATCACCCGTTCAACCCGGCAGACGCGGGCGAACTCCAGCACCGCTTGGAGGTTTGCTCCACGTCGGCGTCGGTAGGTACGCAGGGCTTCCAGAGCGATGTCGAGTCCCAGGCGATGGCGGAACTTGAAAATATCTGCCAGCGTCTTTTCGGCCGAGAAGATGCGCACGGATGTACCGTCCATATCATGGATCTCAACGCCCTCCGTCATCGCCTTCCCTGAAAAGTGGAAGATGCGTAGTGGTGGTTGACCCTGCGTCGGCCGGTAGGCTGAGCGGGGCAGCGCAATATCGACATCGTGCGGCACCTGGGTCGTCAGTCGATGCACCACCAGCGCGGAAACCAGGCACACCACCGCGTCTGGGATGCGTCGGGCCACGGCGATCAGATATGGTTCTCCCAGAGGCGGCAGGTCTGCTCGGCGAAACAGGCCCCGTGCGATCAGCGAAATCGCTCCCTGATCGCGGAGGGCGTACAGGATGCGGGGATGGATCCCGGCGCATAGGGCATCGCTGGTTCGCAGGATGCCGCCATGCCGGTCGAAGAGCGCTAGCGCGTGAGTGGAGGCATTGTCCATGTGGGGATCCGCGTGGATAGGAACGTCGTCACATTTATATAAGTAAATAGGTTATTATCCACATCTCGCGGTGACGACATGCAGGACAAGGGCTTACAGCCGGAGATTTGCTCGGAACTCGTCCCGCTTGGTCAACCATAATCCCCACCGGAAACGGTGGGGATTATGGTTATGGAACGTAGCTCGCCGTACTCGGCGAATCACCGCGGATTTCACCAGCGACATGCGAATGCGTAGAGTGCATGGGGGGTGCGAAAACCGGGAAAGCGGTCGGGGAGTCCTCCCCGACCATGGTTGCGAGACCGGCGCTCCCGGCCACTGGGCTGGCGCCAGACCGGCGCTAAATTTCTCCCTCACGATGACCAACCTCATCCAATTTCCACTGCCGACACTGCCCGACCGATTGCCCGCCGGCTTCGATCACCAAATCGACCGCGTGAACGCCCTGACGATGGCGGCCTTTCGGCTGGCCACACGGGATGAGATCATGGCTGCAGCGAGGGCCATGGGGCTGGCTGCCGGCGATGGCACGATCATCTCAAAAAGCGAAACGGATAACGCCCGGGTCATCGAATGGACGGCGTTCCGCGTCCGCCGTGATGGGAAGACTTTGATCCAGGTGCTGCTGGAGCGCATGCCCGACGGGATGGATATCGTGGATCGTGCCATCCTCTCCGCGCTGGCGACCGCCGTTTGGAGTATTTACCGGATCGAGGAAATCCGGCCACGAGTTGGTGCCGTGGTCGTGGATCTCTGGAGACCGATACGTCAGGTGATCTACTCGCGCACCTTCCAGGATGGACTGCAAGCAGGTGACGCTGTCATGGCGCGGCGCGTGGCCATCGGTGACCTTGCCACGATGACCGCTCTGGTTTCCAAGATTCACGAGCCTTTTCTCGATGGTTTGCGGAAGGTGCCGGGGTTTGCGAGTGATGCCGATATCGCGCAGGACCAGATGCGGCAAGAGCTACTGGCCGATATGGTGTTCGCCGCCCGTCCAACCGACCGCCAAGTCGCGGGTGCGGCTGGGAACGCAGTCATCGGTCTCGGTGGAGGCAACCGCCAGCGAAACCGGCCGTGCCCGTGCGGCAGCGGCAAGAAGTCCAAGCACTGCTGCGCCAGGGGCAGGTGACCGTGCCTGACGAAAGCCAGATCCGCGAGAAGCTGGCGAAGATCAAGGCGCTCTTCGCCGGTGCGACCACATCGGGCGAACGGCAGGCGGCGCAGGCCGCCATCGATCGGCTCCAGCAGCGCATCGACGGCCTCCCGGCACCCGAGGTCGTCGTCGATCCGCCGCTCGAATTCCGTTTCTCCCTGACCAACCCATGGT
>JACDEN010000466.1 GCA_013816415.1 Planctomycetota bacterium | reverse complement strand
CACCAGCACATCGAGATGCCAAAACGCTGATGCTGCGGGCTCCGTCGATCGTCAACGACCTCCCCGAGGGGCGGCTGCCCACCGACTGGATGCGTCCCGACGGGGTGGTCGTCCATTCGCTGACCGCCCATGCGCTGTGCGCGATGGAGCGGCACAAGTGGATCGAGAGCGAAAAAGCCGGCCGCGACCTCGGCGATGGCTCGCTCAGCGACTGGATCGACCGGTACTGGAAGGGGTTTACGCGCGCCAAGCTCATGGAGCACCTGTACGGCTGGCGCTGCTGGGGAGCCTTCGACGAGCATGATTTCGGGCTGCTGGCCCGGCATTCGGTTGAATACCATGTCAACAATTCCGTTCTCGGGAAAATGGCCACCATACTTGCCGAGGGTGGTGAGAATCTCGATGTCATCACCTGGGCGCTGGCAGTACACCAACCCCTGGATCCGATCCTCTGGCTGCTTGACCGCATCGACATCAACGCGAAACGGCATCGATTGCTCACCGACCATATCCGTCTCTTCGTCGAAAGGCCCCAGGCATGACCCCCGAACAACTCATGGGCATGAGCGTCAAGGAGCTCAAGGTCCTGGCAGGTGAAAAGGGCGTCCCGAACGCATCGAAGATGCGCAAGGACGAACTGGTCCAGGCCCTGATGCCGCACTCGCGCGGCCCGCATCCCGGATCGCCGTCGATCAAGACCCCCTCTGGTGGCATGCCGATCCTGCCCGATCCCAAGCCGAGCGGCAGCTCGAGCATGACCCCGGCCGTCTCGCGTCCGCCGCAGGTGGGGCCGGATCCCGGCCTGCCCATTCCCGACCGCTATGGCCGCGACCGCCTGGTGCTGATGGTGCAGGACCCGCAGCACATCTTCGCATATTGGGAAGTGACGCCTGAACGTCTCGACGAGGCGCGGCGGCAGGCCGGAGAATCGAGCACGGCCGTCCTCCTGCTGATCACCGCATCCGGCACCGAGCAGCGCGAGATCGATCTGCGCGGCGGCAATTACTACCTGTCGGTGGCTCCGAACGCGGCCTACCAGGCGCAGATCGCCCTGCGCGACCGTGCCGGCAAACTGCACCCGCTGGCGACTTCCAACCAGGTCATGACACCGGCCGCGAGCGTCTCGCAGCGCAGCGACGAACAGTGGATGGCAGTCGACGAGACCTTCCATGAGCTGCTGTCGATGGCCGGACTCCCGGGCCAGGTCCGCCCCGACAGTTCGACCGCGCGCTTCACCGATCAGCGTCTGGCCGCCTGGAGCTGGAAGGAGACCGGCGTGAAGCCGTTCTCGAGCGGTACCATCTCGAGCCACTCCTACGGCAGCCTGTCGTTGACCTTGCGCACCGTTGACCCCACCAGGTGACCTTGATCTGGCAGTTGGGGTGCCCTAAAGGACTAGCGTTGCGTCGCCCTCAAGGACTAGCTTCGCGTCGCCCTCAAGGACTAGCTTCGCGTCGCAAGGCGCCCGACCGAGGAAGTTTCCTGGTGGAAATGACGAGGGAGGCAACGAAGCAGATGGCCCCAAATGCCGGATCAAGGGTGAGTGTCCATGCCTGACGGCTATCTGATGCTGGTGCTGCACGCGCACCTGCCGTTCGTCCGGCATCCCGAGGATCCGCATTTTCTCGAGGAGAACTGGCTCTTCGAGGCGATGACCGAGACCTACATCCCGATCCTGAACCGCATGGAGCACCTGCTGCAGGCGGGAGTCCGCGCGCGGTTGACCATGACCTGGTCGCCGCCCTTGTGCGAGATGCTCGCCGATCCGCTCCTGCAGGAGCGCTACCGCCTCCGCATCGGACGTCTGCTGGAGCTCGCCGAGCAGGAGGTGCCCGCCAAGGCGAACTCGCCCTTCGGCGCCGCCGCGGCGATGTACCGCGATCATTTCCGCTTCTGCCTGGCCACCATGGACCGCTTCGGCGGCAACCTGCTGAAATGGGTGTGCCAGCTGCGCGACCAGGGCGTGCTCGAGCCGATCACCTGCGGCGCGACCCACGGCTTCCTGCCGCTGATGCTGACCTCCGAGGCGCGGCGCGCGCAGATCCAAGTCGCGGTCGAGAACTACCAGAAGCACTTCGGCCAGAAGCCGAAGGGGATCTGGCTGCCGGAATGCGGCTTCGTTCCCGGGATCGACGACCTGCTGAAGGCCTTCGGCATCCGCTATTTCTTCGTCGACACCCACGGCATCTATTACGGCGACCCGCGGCCCCGCTTCGGTGTCTACGCTCCGGTCTACACGCCGTGCGGGGTGGCCGCCTTCGGCCGCGATCCCGATTCGTCGCGTTCGGTGTGGTCGTCGCAGAGCGGATATCCCGGCGATCCGCTCTATCGCGAATTCTACCGCGACCTCGGTTACGACGGCGACTATCACTACGTCCGCGGCTTCCTGCATCCTGACGGCGTGCGCCGGAACCTCGGCCTCAAGTACCACCGGGTCACCGGCAAGGTGCCGCTGCACGAGAAGCAGGCGTACGATCCGGCGCCCGCGCATGCGCGCGCGATGGACCACGCCGGCGACTTCGTCATCAACCGCATCCGCCAGGCCCAGCATGTCGGCCACCTGATCGGCAAGGCGCCGCTGATCGTCTCGCCCTACGACGCGGAACTGTTCGGCCACTGGTGGTTCGAAGGGCCGCAGTTCATCGAGAGCATCTTCCACGCCGCCCAGGGCATGCGCCACCAGATCATGCCCGTCACCGCGAGCGAGTACCTGGCCGAGCACGCGATCCACCAGGTGGTGATGCCGTCGGCATCGAGTTGGGGCGACGCCGGTTTCAATGGCGTGTGGCTCAATCCGACCAATGACTGGCTCTACCGCCACCTGCACGCCGCCGAGGAGCGCATGATCGCGTGCGCGCGCCGGCACGACGATGCGCAGGGTGACCTGCGCCGCGCGCTCAACCAGATGGCGCGCGAGCTGCTGCTCGCGCAGTCGTCGGATTGGGCGTTCATCATGACCACCGGCACCACCGTCCCCTACGCCATGCGCCGGACCAAGGACCACATCAACCGCTTCACCGGACTCTACGAGCAGGTGATGTCGGACCGGGTCGATCGCGCTGCGGTCGAACCGATCGAATGGCGCGATTCGATCTTCCAGGAGATCGACTACCGCTGGTACCGCTGATCGCGGCCTTCCGCGCGGTCGAGTCGCAGGGCGCTCGGCGCCGCGGGACGGTGCGTTTCGGCAGTGGCCCTTTTCGGTCGGGTTTCTGGCGTACCCTGGTGGCATGCCCGCCCTCGTCCTCGCTGATCTCGACCAGAGACCGGAGCTGCGGCCGGCGGCGGCGGCGGTGTTCGCGGCGTGCCCGCCGGGGCACGATCATCAGGTCTGCGGCATCCCCGAACGCATGGGCATGGAGCCGAGGCCCGAGGATCTCAGCGAGTGCCTCGGCGTGCTGCTCGCGCTCAGCGGCATCCGTGTCGTCGGTGCGCTCGGCCTGTGTCCCTACAGCGCCCAGCAGG
>JACDEN010000055.1 GCA_013816415.1 Planctomycetota bacterium | reverse complement strand
TTTTGGCCCTTCCTGGCCAGGGGGATGAACAGCTTCACCTGGATGGTCGGGACCCCCCGGCCATCCGAACCTCGGACAGCATGCCCGTGAGGATCATGGCCAGCGGCTCCACCGGAACCGCGAGCAGGTGCAGGACACTAGGATCTGAGCGGCATCCTTTGGCTGCGACGCCATCTTGATCGTTGATCCGTCCGTTCCCCGCTTTCAGTGCGCCATTCCCAATCCCGCCAGCAGCCGCTCGGCCACCACTTCGAAATGCCGGACGTCGCCGTAGCTGCGCGCGACCAGCATCGCGCCCTCGAGCGCAGTCACCATGAGGGTGGCTTCGGCATCGGGCGATCCGGTGAAGGCGAGGGTGCCGGCGCGGCGACCTGCCGCGAGCAGCCGTGACAGCCAGTCCTCGGTGGCGGTGAAGAATCGGCGGACCTCGTCGCGTACCGGCTTCGGCAGGCTGTCGATCTCGGCGGCGAGCATGCCGCACAGGCACATGCGGTCGGAGCGTAGCACGTCGAGGTAGACCTGCACGAACCGCCGCAGCCGCTTGCGAGGATCTGGCAACTGGTCGATCTCGGCGAGCGCGGCGACGAAATGCTGATGGTAGCGTACGATCAGCTGCTCGGCGAGGTCGGCCTTCGCCAGGAAATGATGGTGGATGCTCGCCTTGCTGATGCGCATCGCCGCGGCGATGTCGGCGTAGCTGAAGGCGTTGTAGCCGCGCTGCTGCACGAGTTTTTCGGCGATGTCGAGGATCCGCTCGGCGGTGTCGGTATGTCTGCTCGCGGCCATGGGTGAAGCCTATGCGGTGCAGCGCGGGGTGAAATCCCTTGACCCTACCTACTGGTTGGTAGACAGCTGGACAAAATGGAGGTCACCATGCCACGCACCGCCCCATGGACGCTCGCCGTCCGGTCATCCCTCACTTCGACCCTCGCCACGCTCACGGTCCTGGCGGCGATCCTGATCGTCGGCGGCTGCCGTGACGGAGAGCGGACCGCAGCTGCGGCGCCATCGCAGCCGGCGGCCGCGACCGAGACGGCGTTCGAGCTGCAGGGCTCGCGCATCATCGGATGCTGCTGCGGCACGCCCTGCCCCTGTCGCCTCGACAAGAAACCCATGCAGTGCCACGGCTGCGACCACACCGACGCGGTGCACATCGACCACGGGCACATCGGCGGCACGCGCATGGACGGCCTGGACTGGGTTGTCGTCGGCCGCGGCTTCGGCCAGGATCCGAAGGGCAACTGGGTGGTGGTCTACCTGAGTGACCGCGCCACCCCCGATCAACAGAAGGCGCTCGAGGCCATGCTCGGCGCCGACATGAAATCCTGGGGCGACAAGGCCAAGCACCTGGCCGGCGATTTCAAGGGCATCAAGCGCGTTCCGGTCACCTACACGGTCTCAGCCGATCACCGCGAGTACGCGGTCGCGATCCCAGGCATCCTCGACTTCAAGACCCGCGCGATCGTCAATCCCGGCCACGTCGAGCCGGTGGTGTCGACCGGCATCATGGACGCCTTCGGCGACCGCTTCGTGCATGCCGACTCTTTGGTGCACACGTACAAGGACCCGGAACTGAACTACAAATGGGACCTGACCGGACGGCAGAGCAACCAGGCCGAATTCGTGCTCGACAACGCGCGCGTGGCGAAGGGCGGGATCGGGTGGGGATGCTGGACGGCACATTCGGATCTCGGAGAGGATGGGAAGTATCAGGAGCAGATGATCGGGCATGAGTGAGCGTTACCGGCATTGGGGCTCGAGGGACAACCGGATGGATCGAGGCGCTGAACGTACTGCGCAATGAGCGAAGGCCGGCGTACCTCGTCCGGCATTATGCTCTCGTTGCCGCAGGGCGCTTTGACCCAGTCTTCGACCGGTGCCCACCGCCCGGCAGGAGGGGATCGCTGCCAATAGGCCGGTGGCTGCCGTCGATCTCAACCAACCGCCGACCATCGGCTCCGCGACGTTCCCTAACCCGCGTGGCAAAGGCGTCTTCGATGAACGGCCACTTTTTGTAGGCGGTATAACACGGGTCGCCATCACAAACCCCCGGTTTAACGCCGGGGGTTTTTTCTTTGGCGACCTGGATGGGACTTGAACCCATGACCTTTGGACAACTTTGTCACGGCAGGCGAACGAACGCCGAATCTGGTCATGCTTAAGTCCTGTGCCGATCCATTTCGCCAAACCGATGAGGAATCACCCAGCCAAAAACGTGCTCAGCGACCTTGCGAACGTCACGTACTCGTTGAAGTCAAATGGCTTGATTTGGAAAGCCGTCGCTCCGCCCGCTAGACAGTCGTCACGATCCTTGCGAATTTGCGAGGATGTGAGAACCACGATCGGCACGTCGCGCAGCGCAGGAAGGGTCCGCGCCCAACCGAGCAGTTCACGTCCGTTAATGCGGGGCATGTTGAGATCGAGCAGGACCAGGCGGCACAACGGTTCCCTGCCGTCCGTCATGGCTCGTAGAAGTTTCTGCCCTTCATAGCCGTCCGTTGCGAAACGTACCTCCACCGCGATGCCGGCCTCGTCAAACGCGAGCGTCAGGAGCTGATGGTCTCCAAGGTTGTCGTCCACCATGAGAACGATGGGCCGCATGGTCATCCGTCAGCAGCCGAAAGCGTGAATCTGAACGTGGTTCCGCCGTGTTCTCGGGGCTCGAACCAGATGCGGCCATGATGCTGCTCGACGATCTTCTTGCAGGCGGAAAGGCCGATTCCCGTTCCAGGATACTGATCTTTCGGATGCAGACGCTGGAAAATGCCAAATAGCTTGCGGCCGTGTTGCGGGTCGATTCCAATGCCGTTGTCTTCAACCGAGAAATCCCAGATGTCCCCGTCGCGTGCCGCTGCGATCTTGATGCGCGGTGGCTCTGCGGGTTGGAACTTGATGGCATTCGAGATGAGGTTCTGAAACAGCCTGACGATCTGGGACTCGATACCCAGGACGTTCGGCAATTCGGAGCTTTCGATCGAGGCTTGGCTGGCGCTGATTTGCCCATTGAGATTCGAGAGCGCAGCCTGGAGGGCCGTGTTCGTAGAGACGCGTGACGGCTGAACGCCTTCTTTCCCGATACAGCTGTACTCCAGAATCGCGGTGACCATCTGGCGCATGCGGATCGCACTGGTGGTTACAGAATCCATGTAGCCCTTGGATTTTGCGTCAAGCAGCGAGCCAGAGTTCCTCTCGATCAGTTGTAGGTACGAGATGATCATCCGCACTGGTTCTTGGAGGTCATGTGCTGCGATGTAGGCGAACTGCTCCAGTTCGGCATTGGACCGCTTGAGATCATCCGCGTACACCCGCAGGCTTTCTTCACCGATCTTACGGTCGGTGATGTCGAGGCCAACGCCGACCATGCGCTCAGGCTTGCCGTCCGACCCTTGAAATACTCGACCCACGCCACGCATCCACAGGGCGCGGCCATCTGGCCTCACGCACTTGAACTCGATGTCGTATGGCTGATCGGTTTCGATCGCTTGTTGGATCGCTTCCCTGACGATGCTTTGGCTATCTGGATGAATCAGCGAGTTGAACCCATCGATGGTGCCTGGGAAAGACCCCTTTGGTAGTCCGTGGATCTCCTCCAGATTATCCGACCATGTGAGCGCGCCGCTGCGCATGTCCCAGGTCCAGTAACCCATTCGTGAAGCTGTCAGTGCCAGTTCGAGCCGTTCCCGATGTGCGGCGATCTCCCTGAGATGGTCCTCTCGAACCTTTTCGCTCGCCTTGAGCGCGGAGATGTCGCGGGACACGGACAGGATTTGTTCGATCTTGCCATCCTGTCCAAGGATCGGAGTCACCACCACATCCCACCACTTGGGCACGCCCGCCATCGTGTCACAGAGTCCCTGAAAACGCCCCGTGCCCCTCGCGAGAGCAGTCTCGATGGCGGTCCTCGCCTCGGCTGGTGCGGTCGCCTTCCAGAAGTCTATCCAGGTGGCCCCTCGGATCGCCTCGAAGTCGCAAACGTCCATGATGCGCTTGCCGCCTTCGTTCATGGAGAGCAAACGACCGTGCAGATCAAGAACCTTGATGCAGTCACCACTGCTGTCGGTGACGCGCTTGGCGAGTTCCTCAGCATACTGCGCTCGGCGGCGCGAAACCCGGGCCGCCTGCGCTCCAGCCGCGATTCCTACGCTGACGACCAGGAACAACGCTGCTTGGATTTGGTCTCCCGGATCAGGGATGACGAACGAATGGCGCGGAGCCACGAAATAGTAGATCGACAGGAGCGTGGAGAGTCCGATAGACAATACCGTGGGGATGATCGAGCAATACCACGCCACGCCAAGGATCACCGGGAAGTAGATGATGAAAGCCGCCCGCGCACCAAGAACCGGTCCGAGGGCTTCCCGAGCCATCGTGGCTAGGACAACCGCAAGAGCGGCGACTCCCATCTCAACTGCCAGCCGCCGTGTCGTTGGAGCCAAAACTAATCGGTAGGTGAACTCCGACATGACACGGGACAGCCTGGGTTCTGGCGATCGGCCACAACCGATATGGACTTAGACCCTATTACTGAGCTTCGTGTCTGCGATTGGCGCAGGGGACGCCAAGCCGGAGGGTCGGCCTAGGGCAGTCTGGATCGGCTCCCCAGGGGCCGGATAGCCGTTTTCGCAGACAGTACTACTTGGCGGGGCGACTGTCCGAACTTCGAACCGGCGGCCACGCCGCCCCGACCGCCGAGCTCTGGTTTTGCGGATAAAATGGGTGAAGCCCATCCGCAAAACATCCTGGCTGCTTGCAGCCAGGATGCGGGGCGACAAAGGTCGCGGGGGACCGGGGGGAAGGCCCCCGAAACAAACTGGTCGACCTGATGGGACTTGAACCCATGACCTTTGGACAATTTTCGGTCATCGAGCCGGTTGTTCGTCGGCCCACCGGAAACGATCGCGTGCGCTTCCACCTCACACGGAGCGATCATGGCCTTGAGCCTCGGCGCACTGGCAGTCGAGGCATCCATGCTTGGCGCAGATGCGGCACGTCGCCTCCAGGCGCTCGCGCAGGGCGATGCGGGCCCGATGGCGTCGCACTTTGAGGTTCTCCGGGGTGAGGCCCAGCCTCGTGGCGGTGGCATCGAGACCAACTCCCGCGAGATCGTCGCGGAGGACCTCTGCGTACCCGGGTTTCAATGCGTCGATGACGAGGTTCATGCAGCGGCAGACCTCGGCAGCGTCGGCCGTGTCGACCGCCTGGTCGGCGGCATCGCTCAGCGCGTGCTCATGTGTCCGATCGGTTGAGCGACGACGGAACATATCCGTGATCGTGTTGCGGAGGATCCGGTACGCCCACGCCACCAGTTCGTCCTCATCACGCAGCTGAGGAGCGTTCCTGATCGCCTTCAACATGGCATCCTGGACGACATCCTCTGCGACGGCCGCATCGCCGACCCGCTTCCGCGTGAACGCCACGAAGGCGTCGAGATGCGGAAGCAGGCGGCGGATGCGATCCGAGGCATCGTCAGTGGCAGGCTCGTCCATGCTTCAAGCGCCAGGCGTTGTAGGGCCAGGGGACCAGGAAGCCGGCGACCTCACCCAAGGCCAGGATGCCGAGATAGGCCGGCAGGGTCAGGTGCATGCGGTTGCCCCCGGTCAGGCCCAGGTCCACGGTGTTCATCGCGATCTCCATGGCCACCATCGAGACGAAGCTCATCGAGATCGCCATGGTGAAAGCCGACGCGACCACATGCCCGCGACGGACGAGCCACGCAGTTTCGAGGGCCACGGACGTCGCCAGACCGGCGATGATGGCGAGCACCATCACCAGCATCATCGGCGCGTGCGGAAACCAGATCCAGCTCGAGATGACGACGGCGACGTCCCCGATCGTGCACCCGAACAGGCAGACCAAGGTGTTCTGCGCAGCGCGGAACCAGATGCCGGTTGATGGCGCGGTGGCCCCAGCCGTATGGTCGTGGCCGACGTCGTGCCCCGGGGCCGGGGCCTGGGGGTGGCAGCACGGAGAGGGGGCATCGACGTGACCGTGCTCAGGCATGGTGCAGGCATCCTTCATGGCGAGATTCCTTCTACAACTGCTGACGGGACCCATCCATGCCGGTTACAGGCATTTCCAGGCCGAGGCCGAAGGCGACTGGATCTCAGCCGCTGCTGCTGGTCCCGACGGCGCATTCCGCCCGTTTGCGCCCACGCCTTCCGGTCGTCGGGCCCCGTCAGATCAATGCCACTCGTTCGCCGGGAAGAACACCAGCCGCTTGTAGACGGTGCCCACGGGACGCGAGAGCAGAAATTCGATCAGCTCCGCGATCTCTTCGGGCGCGATCAGCGCCTCGCGATCGCCGGGATAGCGCACCGAGCCGGGCGCCGGATCATCCCCACGGCTCCATAGCGGCGTGTCGATGCCGCCGGGACACAGGGTGGTGACGAGGATGCCCTGCGGCTGCAACTCCTGCGCGAGGGCCTCGAAGAAGCCGACCATGCCGTGCTTGGAGGCGCAGTACGTTGCCTGTCCGGGGATGCCGCGCGTGCCCGCGACCGAGGCCACGCCGATGATGCGGCCCTGCCGGCGTGGGAGCATGTGCGCGAGCGCAGCGTGGGTGCAGTACATCGTGCCGCTGAGATTGGTGGCGATGATGCGGTCGATCATCGCCAGATCCTGGTGGTGGAACTCGGTGAGGTCGAAGACCCCGGTGTTGTTGATGAGCGTCGCGATCGGACCGATGTCGCGCTCGATGCCGTCGATCGCGCGGCGTATCGCCTGCGCATCGGTGATGTCCACCGCCACCGGAACGATGCGGCCGCCGCCTGGTGCGGAGGCTACGCGTGCGAGCGCGTCGGGCGAGCGCGCGATCGCCGCCACGGTGCGCCCGGATGCCGCGAGCTTCCGCGTGATCGACGCGCCGACCCCGCTCGAGGCCCCGGTGACGACGACGACCTCGGCTGCGCTCATGGAGACTCCGCTATGAGCTCATGCATTCCCGGCGCGTCCTGCGGCCGCTATTGTCCGGGAATTCATGAGCTGACTTTTTGTCCAGGGGGCTGGCGCCCCCTTCAGCCCCCACAGGGTGCTGAGCAGCACCCTGTTAAGCATCGAGCAGATAACGCGCGGCGGGTGAAAGCCGCGCGCTGGTCTCCGGCCGGATATACCGGCGCTGATCGATCTGCTGACCGTGCTCGCGCGCGCAATAGTACGCGTGGAAGACGCGGCGGCGAGCGCCGGAATTGTTGCGCGTGCCGCCGTGCCAGAGGTGCCCGTTCATCAGCACGACCGATCCTGCGGTGCAGCGGACCAGGACCTCGTCGGGATGGGTCGCTTTGGTGTCGGCGAGCACCTCGGGCGGACGCAGCACCGAGCGGTGGCTTCCGGGGATGACGCGCGTCGCGCCGTTGTCGGCGGTGAAATCGTCGAGCACCCAGATCGCGTTCACGGTATGATGCACGCCAGCCTCGCGCGTCTGCCACCAGTCGGCATGGATGTCCTGCACGCCCTGGCCCTTCAGCACGTCGCGCCCATTGAGGGACGAGAACTTGAACGCGCGTCCGATGATGTGGTGGAACGCCGCGAGCACCGCCGGGTGCGTCCACACGCGGTCGAAGACCGCGCCCTTGTTCACCAGGTCGCACAACCGGTCAGTGCCCGCCTCGGGGACGTGCTCGCTGCCAGCGGATGCGCCTTCCTCGGCGATCAATCGATCGAAGCGCGCGCGCAGTTCGAAGAGCCACCCCGGATCGATCAGGCCCTCGACCACGGCGAAGCCGTCGGTTTCGAGTGAACGCCAGTGCTGGGGCGTGATCAGGCTGCGATCGGCGCCCAGATCGGCGATCGCCTCGGTGAAGGACATCTCGTGCGTGGCATTGGTCATACGCGGCCCCTCGACCACCGCAGGATACCATGCCGGTAGACCCGTCGAGATGCCGGATTGTCTTCGCGACATCTGTCGCCGCGTCTTCCCAGGCATGATCCGGGGGCGATAATCGCGGGTCATGTCTCTGGCCGCCCCGAGCCCATTCACGCCCTGACAATTCATCGGCGACCCCGGATTCATGCCGGAAATCGTCGGCGGCGGCTTCGGGGTGTGGGCTGAGCGGCGAGCGGCCGCCGGGACAAAGGCGACAGACGCGCAGGCAAAGACCCGGCCACCATGGCGCGGCAGGCTGCCGGCATGCACACCATCGACGCCATCGACGCGGCCGCCCTCCAATCCTGGGTCGACGCCCTGTTCCGGAACCTCGGCGTCGAGGAGGGCGCTGCGGCGGCGACCGCCGATTCCCTGGTCGATGCCGACCTGCGCGGCATCGGCACCCATGGAGGCGAGCGCTGGACGCAGCTGCTCGGCGAGGACGCGCGCAGGGTGCGCTTCGTCGCCGGCGACATCGCCGATCTGTTTCCCGACTGGCGCGCGACCCCGCTCGCCGACGGCTTGGCGCGCACGCTCGCCTTCCATGGCGCCCCGCTAGCGGCGAGCGCGCTATGATCACCGCGCACGCGCTCGCCGGTATTTCCGCGCTGGTGGTGCGCGATGACATCCGCGCGCGCGCTGCTGATCGTCTGGCATCACGGCTGGTCGGGGCACAAGGGTGCGCCCACGCCTGCGCGCACGCCCGTTAGCATTCTCTCACAGACATCTCCGAGGAGACGATCATGGACGATCTCGCGCGCTACCAATTCGACCACCAGGGCTACCTCGTCATCCGTGGGCTGCTGTCACCCGGCGAGGTGCAGGGGCTCGGGGCCGCGGTCGACGCCCTGGAGGCGCACGCGCTCGCGCACGCTCCGGTGCAGCCGCGCAAGCCGGCGGTATGGAATCAGGTCTACCGCGTCGACGAACGCAGAGGCTACCACGCGACCGGCGAGAGCATCGACGGCGCGTCGCTGATGGTCGAGGATTTCTGGAACGCCGACCCCGCCTTCGACCTGCTGGTCGATCACGCGCCGACCATGCGCTACATCCGTCGCACCGTCCAGGGCCGCGTCACCATCAACAATTCCGAGATGCGCATCCGCTATCCCGGAAACTTCACGGGTGCACACATGGGCGGACCGGGCAGTCCCAAGTACCGCTACGCGGTGAACTCCGAAGGCATCGACTGCATGATGGTACGCATGGTCTACTTCCTGCACGAGGTACGCTGCGCCGACGGCGCCTTCAGCGTCGTTCCAGGCACGCACAAGGGCGCGTTCAAGCCGCCGGCGTGCGCGCTGCCCGACGACGAGCCCGGCATGATCGGACTCGAGGTACAGGCGGGCGACGCGATCCTCTTCACCGAGAACCTGCGCCACGGTGGATTGGTCAATCGCTCGCGTCGTTCGCGCAAGACGCTGCACGTCGGCTACGGCCCGGCGTGGATGATGTCGCAGAACATCGCGACCATGGACCAGCCTTACCACCTCCTTCCCGAGACGCTCGCGCGCTTCAGCGACGCCCAGCGCGCTCTCTTCCAGCCGGTGTGCGAAGCCGAGTACGAGCCATCGCGCAAGCACCTCGCGGGCGCCGGGCGCTGATCGATGGTAGCCGATAGCGGCTAGCCGATTGCCGACAGCCGACCGACAGCCCCCGCCATCGATCTCAGGCGATCGCCTTTTCGTCGCGCGTCGCCCAATAATGCTGCAGCGCGATGGTGCTGCAGCGCTCCTGGAACTGCGCGCCGGTGTCCTTGCCGCCCGCATCGACGACCTGTTCGATGACCTCCTCGTCCATGCCGGCGAGGATGCGCCGGGCGATCTTCAGCCGCCCCTCTCGGCCGGGCTCCTTCAGTTCGATGATGCGGTCGAGGCGGCCTGGCCGCGACGAGACGCCGTCCCTGGGAATGCCGAGCGCGGGGTCGATCTTGTCGACGTTGTTGGTGGTGACGACGAGCAGGATGCCGTCGGTGTTCTCGATGCCGCCGATGGTGTTCAGCAGCGAGTCGAACGACAGGCCGCCGCCCATCTTGTCGAGCACGTTCTCGCGGCCGTGGAACACCGCATCGACGTCCTCGATCAGCACCATCGCGGGCGAGTTCGACAGCGCCTGCTGCCAATGCTGGGCGAATTCCTGGTTCGACATCGACGCGATGTCGAATGAGTAGACGGGGATGCCGAGCGCCTGGGCGATCCCGCAAACGAATGTCGTCTTGCCGGTGCCGGGCCGTCCATGCAGCAGCCAGCCGCGGCGCCATGGTATGCGGCGCTCGCGATACCAGGATTGCGACGCGAACCACCGCTGCGCCTCCTGCGCCGCGTCGGCGACGTCCTCCGAGAGCGCCATGCCGTCGAGCACCGCGCGCCCTTCCGAGGGCATGCCGAGCTCGTCGCTGGTCCAGCCGACCGGGCGGCAGATGTCCCGTTCGGCTGACATCGCCGGCACTGCCGCGGATTTCCCGTCGCGATCCGAGTCGCCGCGCGCGC
>JACDEN010000465.1 GCA_013816415.1 Planctomycetota bacterium | reverse complement strand
GCCAGAGTTGGCGCGGCAGGGCGATCAGAACGCTCTGAAAGTCCGGAATCGTGCTCTTCACCGTGTGCTCGTTGCCCGGATGCACCACGACTTCCAGCACGAGGCGCGTCCGCGCCATGACGAAGGAATGCAGCGCATGCGATGGACGCCCCGGCTTCTGCGGGTTGTAGCCCACGACGGATCCCGGCTGATAGCCGTAGACCGGCTTGATCGTCACATCCACATCCATGACCCAAGGCAACTCCATGAGCGGCTCCAGCGTCTTGCGCAGATGCCGCTGCGACCACGACACCGTCTGCGCGCGCGCCTCGTCCGGATCGACCATCTTTTTCATCGCCCGCCGCACCGCATCCTCGCTCACCGCCGTGGTCATCCCCAGCACAGCCGGAACGACCGTGTCCCCGCGCAGCGCGGTTACGTGCGCAAAGCGGTAGTGCCCGTTGAGCGACGACAGCAGCATGGTCCCCAGCACGTCCAGCGGGGCATGAGCACGGTTTCCCCCAGGGACCAACGGCGCCTCAGCCACCCACTCATCGAAGAGACCGCTGGCTTTCAGAAACTGCGCGAACGGCACCACCCCACCCAGTGCGCTCACCTGCACATCGGCATCAAAACGGACGTGGAACACGCCCCCGCCGACTTCGATGGGAAACGTGTCGTTGTGACCGGCGTCGGCGTTGGGAAGGCGCTCACCCTGCGGGTGAGCGAGGTCGCGAAGAGATGGGGTCAGTTGCATGTTGCGAGCCAACCACTTGAGGCGGGTTTTCCAAGTGGGTTATCTGCCTAACGCGGTGTCTAGGATCATTCGCCCGAGCTGCACCGACTCGTCGTACAGCCGATCGAAGTGATCGGCAGAAAGATGACCGAAATCCACGGATAGAAACAATTGCGCACGCAATTCACCGCACGAACCGCGGGCAATGACCAGAAAGCGCCTGAAGTCCGCCTGGCTGGTGCGTTCAGCGCCTTCGGCGATGTTCGACACGATCGAAATCGCCGCCCGCCGCATCTGCGACGCCAGCTCAACGTCGCCACGCATCCCGCGGGCCAGCGCGTGGATGTCCCTCGCAGGTACTCTCGCGCGCTGCCAGATCTGAAGCTCTTCGAATCGAACCATGTGATGTTCCTTTCCCGCACCACCCAGCCCGCGCGCGCAGGGGTCAAGGCCGCGCCCCGCGCCGAGCGCAGCGAGGGCAGCCTTGATGCCGAGCACGGGGGCTAGAATCGAGGGGAAGAAGGAGAAAAAGAGTCGCAAGTCGCAAGGGACAGCACGCAAGAAAAGAGAGTCTCAAGTCTCAAGTCTCAAGAGACAGCACGGCCAATTAAATTGTTTTTAAATCTTGTGACTTGTGACTTTTAAACCCAAGTAACAGCACGTCCGATCGAATTGTTTTTTCTAATCTTGAGACTTGTGACTCGTGACTCCCTTACGCCCTCGCCTCATACGCGCGCCCGCGCCGCTTTTCCATGTAGTTTATAAATGCGCGATTCGCGACCCTGAATCCACCCGGCGTGGGATAATCTCCGGTAAAATACCAATCTCCCGTGTGCCCCGTGATCGCCCAGCGCAATCCCACTACGGTCTGGAACACGATCGTCACGTCGCCCGACCATGCGATGTCGCGTGGTCGGACGAGCTCGGTGATCTGCGCTGACAGTTCTTCGTCGGAGAACGGGGCGTAGATGCGCTTCACGTGGTTGACTGGCGCTGGATTCGCCTTCGCCTCCTCCGCCAGGCACGCCTGGTAGACCTCGTCGAGGATCGCTCCACGGCCGCTGTCGCGCAGCAGCGTGACCGCGGCTTCGAACGCCACGAACTTGCCGAGCTCGCTCATGTCGATGCCGTAGCAGTCGGGATAGCGGATCTGCGGGGCGCTCGAGAGCACGACGATGCGGCGCGGTTCGAGGCGCGCGAGCATGCGCAGGATGCTCGCGCGCAAGGTGGTGCCGCGCACGATCGAGTCGTCGATCACCACCAGGTTGTCGATGCCCGGGCGCAGGATGCCGCGGGTCACATCATAGGCGTGGCTGACCAGGTCGCCGCGGTCGTCCTCGCCGCTGATGAAGGTGCGCAGCTTCGCGTCCTTGAGCGCGGCCTTCTCCTGCCACGGACGGACCGCGAGGATCTGCCGCAGCGTCTCGCGCGACAGCGTTCCGCCCTCCTGATGATGGAGGATCTCGCGCTCCTTCCATTCCGCCAGGTAGGCTTCGAGGCCTTCGAGCAGGCCGTAGTACGCCGATTCGGCGGTGTTCGGGATGTAGCTGATCACCGTGTGCTCGAGATCGTTGTCGATCGCCTTGAGCGTCGCCGGAACCAGTTCGCGGCCGAGCGCCTTGCGCTCGCGATAGATGTCGGCGTCGTTGCCGCGGCTGAAATAGATGCGCTCGAAGGTGCACGAGCGCCGCTCGAGCTCGGGCAGCACGCGCGCCATCTCGGTGCGTCCGTGGTGGTCGATGATCAGCGCGCAGCCCGGGGTGACCTCCTGGACGTCCTCGGGCTTGATGTTGAAGCAGGTCACCAGCGCGGCGCGCTCGCTGGCGCACGCCACCACCTCGTCGTCCTGGTACCAGAAGCCGGGGCGGATGCCGTTGGGATCGCGCAGCGCGAACGCGGCGCCGTGACCGATCAGGCCGCACATGAAGTAGCCGCCGTCCCAGGCGCGCGCCGCCTTCGACAGCACCAGGCCGATGTCGAGCTCGTCGGCGATGCGCTTCGCGAGCTCGGCGCCGTCGCTGGTCGAGTCGCCGATCTTGCGCAGGATCGCTTCGTTGGCGACTTCGAGGAAATGCCCGATCTTCTCCATCACCGTCGCGGTGTCGGCTTCGCCGATCGGATGCTGTCCGAGGCCGACCAGCATGTTGAAGATGTCGGGCGTGTTGGTGAGGTTGAAATTGCCGGCGATCGACAGCTGGCGCGTCGGCCAGTTGCTGGTGCGCACATAGGGATGGCAGTTGTCGAGCGCGTTGGAGCCGTGGGTGCCGTAGCGCAGATGGCCGAGGTAGATCTCGCCGAGCCATGGATAGTGCCGCTTGAGCGCGACCTCGTCGGCCGAGCCGATCTTGGAGTCGCGCGTCACCACCGCGAGATCGTCGTGCACCTGGCGCCACAGGCGGTCGAGGCACGCGGTGCCGGCTTCGCGCAGACGGTTGAAGTACTGGGTGCCGAGCGGCACGCCCTGCTTGAGCACCGCGATGCCCGCGCCGTCCTGCCCGCGGTTGCGCTGCTTCTCCATCAGCAGGTAGAGCTTCTTCAGGCCCCACAGCGGCGAGCCGTGCTTTTCCCGGTAGTAGGCCAGTGGCTTCTTGAGCCGGACGATCGCGATGCCGCACTCGTGCCTGATCGGGTCGCTCATGGCAGGCATCCCACGGACCGATCCCCGTGGCGTCGTGGCGTCGGGGCGGTCGGTCTCGCTGGGGTGAGCGAGGGGGCGTCTGCCCCATCGAAACAAAAAGGTAACTGCTCTGACAATGGGCCCCG
>JACDEN010000464.1 GCA_013816415.1 Planctomycetota bacterium | reverse complement strand
GGTAGTAGGAGACCGGCGGACGATCCTGCGCCGAACCGTCGCTGAGATCCACCCGCACCTCGAACAGCGCCTGGCCCGGCCTGACCCGGTCGCCGACATGCACGCACACACGATGGACCATCGCCGCGCGCATCAGCGCGCTGATCCGCGGCATGAGGACGGCGAGCGCGAAGGACGGGGTCGAGGGCGGAGCCGTGTCGTCGGTCATCAGCGCTCCGCTGCGGGAAAGTGCGTCGTCCATCGCTGGCTCCTGCTGGCCGGCGTCTTGCCGTCCACACTACGAGCGTCGCCGATCCGCCGGGCGTTTCACCCTGCCAGGATCCCTGTCTGCGCGATGGTCCCCAGAGCCTCGTCAACCGCCCGGAGGTCAGTGTGAGCAGTGCTTCAGGCGCACACGCAGCGCCATCAATCCCCGCTGCACGCGGGTACGGACCGTCGCCTCGGGCACACCGAGATGCACGGCGATGGTCTCATACCCGTGTCCGTGCAGGTAACGCATCTCGATCGGCCGTGGTCGCGGTCTCACCCGACTCGTCGGCGGGTGAGCAGGGCGGCGCATTCTATGTCGTGCGTCTGACCATCGATCATACCGCCCTGCGCGGAGGCGAGCCGGTGAAGCTGGGCATGACTGGGGTCACCGAAATCGCCACCAATCGCGACCGCCTGCTCAGGATCCTGGCCAATGCCGCCACCGACACGCTCACGCCGTAAGGTTTTCCTCTCGCGTTCCTGCCTCTTAGCGACTGTAAGGAGATAGCGTTGACAATATCCTGTGGCATGGGCGGCTCGCCCATGTGCTGTGCCTCAGAAAAACCACGGGCAAGCTGCCCGTGCCACGGAATTCCTGGCCGAATTTCGTAAAAATTATTTCCTTACAGTCCCTTAGGCGTTAGGCGCCGGCTTCTTGCCGTTCGGGCTGTTGATTCAGGTACTTGATCGCCACCACGCGGTTGCCCTTGGCGTTGTAGATCAGCTTGTCCATCAGGTGCTTGATCAGATGGATGCCGTAGCCGCCCATGCGCTTGCCGGAATCCTTGCGGCTCTCGATGTGGGCGAGCGGATCGAGGCTGGGATTGGGCACGGTGTCGTGCTTGAAGCCGTCGCCTTCGTCCTCGATCGAGACGATGATCTTCCCCGGCAGCACGCGGGCCCCGAATTTGACCTTCTTCAGCTGATCGCCTTTGTTCCCCCACTCGATGGCGTTGCGGCCGAGCTCCTCGAGGGCCAACCGGACCTCGCTCGCTGCCGGTTCGGGAATCTTGAACTTGTCAAGCAGGCAGAGGAATTTTCGATATTTGTACAGCACCGAGGCGTCGCTCTGGCCGCTGATCTCGAACCAGCCGTGGGGATCGTACTCGACCTCGATGCTGCGATTGAGCAGCGGCATGTGCTGCAGCGCGTTGCCGCACGCCACCAGCAGCTCGTCGATGCCGACCGGTTTGACCAGGTAGTCGCACGCGCCGAGGCGTAGGCAGCGCACGATGACGTCGTCCTGGCCGAGCGCGGTGAGCATGATGATGGACGACGGATAATCGCGCTTGCG
The DNA here is from genome assembly GCA_013816415.1 of Planctomycetota bacterium. GTDB lineage: Bacteria > Planctomycetota > UBA11346 > UBA11346 > UBA11346 > JACCZE01. Next base: position 1,941 of record JACDEN010000464.1, on the reverse strand, counting down.
CAATTCCGCGAGCAGCGCCTCGCCGTCGAGGTACGGCATGATGATGTCGCAGACGATCAGCTGATAGGGCTGCGCGGCGGCAGAGATGAGCGCCAGTGCCTCGCGTCCGTCGCCGGCGCTATGGATGATGATCTCGGCGCCCAGTTCGCGCAGGGTTTCGACGATGTGTTCGCGCAGCGCCGGCATGTCCTCGACCACGAGGATGCTCGGCCGCGCGTCGTCGGTCACGGGGCGCTGCCCTGGACCGCGGCTCCGACGCCGGCCAACTCGCCCTCCTTCTGCGGAAGCACGACCTGGAACATGCAGCCCTTGCCGGCGTCGCCGTCGAGCACGATGCGGCCCTGGTGAAGTTCGACGATCGCCTTGACGATCACCAGTCCGAGTCCGACGCCATCGGCGCGGCTGCCGAGCGTGGCCGAGCGCTGGTAGTACGGATGGAAGATGCGTTCGCGCTCCTCGAGCGGGATGCCGGGGCCGGTATCGCGCACGGTGAAGGTCGCGTTCTCGCCGTCCGCATCCATGACGATCGAGACCTCGCCGCCGGGCGGAGTGAATTTGCGCGCGTTGTCGACCAGGTTGACCAGCACCTGCGACAGGCGCCGGCGGTCGACGAACGCGCTCTTGCCGATCAGCGCGACCGGACTTGGCCAGGTCACGCTGAGGTTGGCCGACGCGAGGACCGGCTCGGTCGCGGCGCGCAGATCGTCGAGGATCATCTGCAGCGGCACCGACGCGCGCTTGAGGGTCATCTTGCGGGCGTCGATGGTCGAGAGGTCGAGCAGGTCGTTGATCAGGCCGAGCAGCGCATGACCGTTGCGGTTGATCGCGCTGATGAACTCGGCGTGCTTGCGGTTCATCTTGCCGCCGACGCCGGCCATGATCAGGTCCGAGAATCCGATGATGCTGTTGAGGGGCGTGCGCAGGTCGTGGCTGACGCGCCCGAGGAACTCCATCTTCAGCCGGTCGAGCTCGATGAGACGGAGGCGCTCCTGCTCGAGCCGCTCCTTCTCGGCGAGGAGCTCGACGTTCGCCTGGAGGACATCCAGAGCTACCGAATCGCTGGATTGGACAGCCACTTTTACGCCTTTCCAGGTCGCCAGGAACGCGGCCAGATCAAGTCTACACCAGAAAAGGCGCGGCCTGCGGAAAGATATCGCGTTGCAAACATCGACACCTCGCCCGTCCGGATGACGGTCGTGGGCCTCGCACTATAACGATAATATCCGCCCCTACCGCGCCCTGGGGTGGAAGCGGCGATGCACCTCGACCAGGCGTTTCGCGTCGACGTGCGTGTAACGCTGCGTGGTCGAAAGGTTTGCGTGGCCGAGCAGTTCCTGGACCGCGCGCAGGTCGGCTCCGTTCTCCAGCAGATGGGTCGCGAAGCTATGGCGTAACAGGTGGGTGTAGACGGGTTTATCGATGCCGGCCAGGACTCCGGCGGTCTTCACCAGCCGCCACAGGGCCTGACGCGACCACGGCCTGCCGCGAGATGACAGGAGGAGCCGCTCGACCGTGCCACCCGGATCCAGGGCCGGCCGGCACTCATCCAGGTAGCGGCGCAGCGCCGAGCGCGCGCGCTCCCCCAGCGGGACCATGCGCTCCTTGGCCCCCTTGCCCTGGAGTTTGACCAGCCGTGCCTGCTCGCGCAGATCCGCGAGGCCGATGGTCACCACCTCGCTCGCGCGCCCGCCGCAGGCGTAAAGCAGTTCGAGGGCCAAGCGGTCGCGCGCGTGCATCGGCCCTTTCGGCGCGGCCGAGAGCAGACGGTCGACCTCCTCGATGCTCAGCACGCCGGGCAGCTGGTTCCACAGGTGCGGCATGCGCGCGAGCTGGATGCGGTCGCGGTCGATGGCCTTCTCGAGCACCAGGTAGCGCGCATACATGCGCGTGGTCACCAGCAGGCGCACCAGCGACGCGGGGGCCTGCGCGCGTTCATCGCGC
>JACDEN010000054.1 GCA_013816415.1 Planctomycetota bacterium | reverse complement strand
GATCTTCACCGCGCAGCCATTGCGCTCATTCATAACCAAGGTCGGCGAGCCGGCGGCGAAGCCGGGATTCTGCGTGTCCCGCACCAGCGTCTTCGCGCGCGTGGGCGCATAGAGCGGATCGCCGATCGCGTAGGACATCCATCCGATCGCCGGATTGGCGGCTGCCGCCGCCTCGGCGAAGCTGTACCCATTGAGCATGTAGTAGAGGAGGACGTTCGGCCGGGTGTGTCCGGTCGTGTACGGCTCGCCGGTCACGCCGCACACGCAGGTCGCGCCCGAGCACAGGGCGCGGCGGCCCCACGCCAGGGTGGTGGGAAGTCGCAGCCAGTAATCGATGAGTGACGAGCTGTTGAGGTCGCACGCCACCGAGCCCGGCAGCCACTCGAACACGTTCTTGTAATTGTTGTAATTGTACCAGCCGCCGTACATCAGCGCGCGCGGCGCCGAGGTCGCGTCCGAACCGTCCTGGAAAGTGAGGCCGGCCGCGCCGATGGTCCCGTCTCCGCACGTCCATTTCAGCGGGAAGCCGCTGGCCGCGACGTAATGCTCGCCGTACCCGATGTTCGCATCGCAGTCGGAATAGGACGAGTAGTTGCCGCTCTGCACCGCCGGATTCGCGGCGAGCGTCGCGTCGCTGGTTCCGCCGCGGCCATCGCTGTCGACGTAGATGTTCCCGCCATAATACCCTGCTTGACTCGAGACGTAGCGGTCGCCGTAGAGTGCCTGGTCGACCAGATCGAGGCACCCGGTGACACCGAACGATCCATCGAGGCGACACACCAGGTACATGGTCGTGCCGTTGAACTGGTACGAGGAGTGGAGGAAGCCGCCGTTGTCGCTACCGATCGTCGGGGTCGGTTCGAGATAGGGATTGGTCGTCCAGGAGATGTTGTCGCTGGTGGTGCTCCAGTAATTCAGTCCCATGACCAGGTTGTCGATGCTCTGGCCGCGGAAACCGATCGGCATGCGGTAGGACATCAGGATGATGTCGATGTTCGTCGTCCCGAGCGCGGCGAGCTTGTTCTTGAGCGGGGTGATGAGCTCGCTGTGCATCGCTGCATAGGTGCTGGCATCATAGCCGGAGTCATTGGTCGCGACTCCAAGGATGTTCGCAGCCGGAATGCCGCGTTTGGCCATGTAGTATTGCGCCACCTCGAGCGAATCCTGGACGCCGTCGCCGTCCTCGTCACCCGTCCAGTTCGCATTGTAGACGACCAGCAGGCGAGCCGGATCCGCGGTCGACGCGCCTTGGGCCAGCGGATGCGCCATCATCAGTCCAAGGATAATCATACCCAGGGCGGCGAGGCTGACGGGTGACGCAGATGAACGCATGGGACTCCCTCGGTAGTTCGGCATGGAAGCAGATCCGATCATCGGTGTCCGGTGCGGAGTCGCGCGGGACATCCGGCCATCCTAGGAGCCCTCATCTGGCCCCGATGCGGGAAAGGAACCGGACAGGGCCCGCCCGTATCACCTCGCGACCGCAGAAAACACCGGAAAGCCTGGGCTTTTCGCACCTCAGGAGCTCTCTCGGATGTGGACAATCCCCACGTCCAGTCGCTTCACGGCTGGTCGACCGGCACATCCCGAGAGAGATGCACCAGATGGATGGATCGGAATCAGCACGATCTGCCTCGATCGCACCAATCGCTTTGATCATGGCCATCATCTCCTGTCGGTGGCGTGCCTGGAACCCGGGTACGATGCCGCAGCAGATGCGGTTCTGGGGTCCAAAGGGGACCATCACTCCGGGCGTATCAGCTACCCTCGCGTGGTGCCTCGCCAGGTCCGCCGCAACCGTGTGTCACAACTGGCGTCCGGGCACATTTGTATCAGGCTTGGTTGGCACCTTGCGCCTTATATCAACCTGACTTGCATCGATCGCCGCCGTCGGCCCCGCGGGCCCGGCCGCCCCACCTGAAGGAGCCCCCGTGGCCGAGCAGCCGACTACCGCGACCGCCGAGAAGACCGGCGGCACCTCCGACAAGCAGGCCGTGGCCTGGCTGAAGCAGGCCCAGGAGGCGGTGAAGGTCGAGCTGGCGAAAGTCATCGTCGGCCAGGATGACGCGATCGAGCAGCTGCTGATCGCGATCTTCGCCAAGGGCCATTGCATGCTCGAAGGCGTGCCGGGCCTCGCCAAGACCCTGCTCATCAGCACCCTCTCCAAGTGCCTCGACCTGTCGTTCAAGCGTGTGCAGTTCACGCCCGACCTGATGCCGTCGGACATCGTCGGCACCGAGGTCCTGCAAGAGGACCAGACCACCGGCCAGCGCATCTTCAAATTCCTCAAGGGACCCATTTTCGCGAACATCGTGCTCGCCGACGAGATCAACCGCACGCCGCCGAAGACCCAGGCTGCGCTGCTCGAAGCCATGCAGGAGAAGCGCGTCTCGATCGGCAACGAGCAGCACATCCTCGACCTACCCTTCTTCGTGCTCGCGACCCAGAACCCGATCGACCAGGAAGGCACCTATCCGCTGCCTGAAGCCCAGCTCGACCGCTTCCTGTTCAAGATCTCGCTCGGCTACCCATCCGACGCTGAAGAGCTCGAGATCATGAAGCGCGTCGCCAGCCCGCTGATGGCGGAAGGCGAGAAGAGCGTTCAGAAGGTGTTGAATGGCCAGCAGATCCTCGCCTTCCAGAAACTGGTCCTGCGCGTGCCGGTGGCCGACCATGTCCTGCACTATGCCAAGGCGCTGGTGCGCGCGACCCGGCCGAATACCGATGAAGCGCCGGATTTCGTCAAGGAATGGATTTCGTGGGGCGCCGGTCCGCGCGCATCGATCAACCTCATCATCGCCGCCAAGGCGCGCGCGGTGCTCAACGGGAACTACCACGTGACCACCGAAGACATCGACGCGGTCGCGATCCCGGTGCTGCGCCACCGCATCGCCTGCAGCTACACCGCCACCGCCGAGAACATCACCACCGAGACGGTGATCCAGAAGATCATCGAGAGCATTCCCAAGGACGAGAAGCTCCGCTGAGCGCGCCGCACCTGCTCCTCTTCCCAACCAGGATGTGACGCCGGATGGCGACCAAACTCCTCGACCCGAAAATCCTGTCGAAGATCGGGCGCCTCGACCTCAAGGCCAAGTACGTCGTCGAAGGCTTCATCTCGGGCATGCACCGCTCGCCTTTCCACGGCTTCAGCGTGGAGTTCGCGCAGCACCGCGGCTACGTGCCGGGCGACGACCTCAAGCACCTCGATTGGCGCGTCTACGGCAAGAGCGGGCGCTACTACATCAAGCAGTACGAGGCAGAGACCAATCTCGTGTGCACCGTGCTGCTCGATGGCAGCGAGTCGATGGCGTACGGCTCGCCGCGCGCGAACGACCGCCTGACCAAGCTCGAATACGGCAAGCTGATCACCGCCGCGCTCGCCTATCTGGTGCTGGGACAGTCGGACGCGATCGCCGTCGGTGTTTTTGATGAGACGTTGAAGTCGTGGATCGAACGCTCGACGCGCAAAGTCCACCTCAACCGCATCTGCGCGACGCTCGACTCCATCGAGCCCGAGAAGAAGACCGGCGTTGGCGCGATCCTGCACACCATCGCCGAACGCGTCCGCCGCCGCGGCATCATCGTCCTCATCAGCGACCTCTTCGATTCGGTCGAGAACCTGCTCGAGGGGATCCAGCACCTGCGCCACGCCGGCCATGAGGTGGTGGTCCTGCACGTGATGGACGATGACGAACTGAACTTTCCATTCGATGGGCTGATCCAGTTCAAGGGCCTCGAGGTTGCGAGCGAGCTGCTCTGCCATCCGCGGCAGGTCAAGAAGGCGTATCTCGCCGAGGTCGAGAAGTTCCTGACCAGGATCCGCGCCGCCTGCCAGAAGAACGGCGTCGATTACACGCTGCTGAACACCTCGCATTCGGTGGATGTCGGACTGTCGGCCTATCTGGCCAGCCGCGTGCGCATGAACCTGCGCGGCGCGAGCGGGGCCGTCCGCGCATGACGTTCCTCGCCGGCTTCGTCGCGCTGTTCGCGGTGCTCGGAGCGATCCCCGTCATCATCCACCTGCTGAACAAGCGGCAATTCCGCATCGTGGTGTGGGCGGCGATGGAATTCCTGCTCACCACCATGGAGAAGAATTCGCGCCGGCTGCAGATGCAGGATCTGATCCTGATGCTGCTGCGGGTGGCGGCGATCGTGTTCCTCGCGCTCACCCTCGCGCGACCCACCATCGCGCCCGGGCATTTCAACCTCCTGGGGTCATCGGGCGAGACCGCAGCGGTGATCATCCTCGACAACAGCCTGTCGATGGGCGTCGCCAACGGCAACGAGATGCGCTTCGACGCGGCGAAGCGCCGCGTGAAGGAGATCGTCGACGAGCTGCCGAAGGGTTCCGCGGCTGCGCTGATCCTGATGAGCGACATCGCCGTGGATGAGATCGGCGAACCATCGCATCAGCTCGACACCGTGAAGGAGACTGCGCAGCACGCCCCGCTCTCCGACGGCGGCACCGACTGCTTCGAGAGCCTGGCCAAGGCCTGGAAGATCGCCAAGAACGCCACCTCGTCGAGCCGCGAGATCTACCTCATCACCGACATGCAGGCCGGCGCGTGGCCGGCCGCGGACAACGCGACTTGGGCCAAGCTGGTCGACGAGATCCGTTCGTCCAAGCCGGCGGTGAAGCTGTTCATCTCCGACGTCGGCGGCGGCAGCTCGGACAACGTCCAGGTCGAACGGCTCCAGGCCGAGGACGAGCTGGTCACCACCGAATCGACCATCGCCTTCATCGCCACGCTGCACAACTACGGCCCGGTCCCCGCGCGCAATGTGACCGTCGACCTGCTGGTCGGCGACACCGCCGGGGGCGAACCGCGCAAGGTCGCTGGCACCGTCATCGACTCCCTCGAATCAGTCCAGCAGGTGCGGCTCGAGACGCGCTTCCCGACCGGCGGCGACCAGCGCGTCGAGGTTCGCGCCAGCATCGACCACCTGCCGGCGGACAACCGCCGCTGCCTGTCGGTGAACGTCATCGACCGCGTGCGCGTGCTGCTGATCGATGGCGAGCCGTCGGCGACCGACAGCGCCTTCGGCAACGAGACGGATTTCCTCAAGGCCGCGCTGTCGCTCAAGGACGAGGACAACGAGGCGCATCCGTCGCTGATCGAGACCGAGGTCACGACGCTCAGCGGACTCGGCGACAAGACCCTGCGCGAATACCAGGAGATCATCCTCGCCAACGTCGGCGAGCTGCCTCCGAACCTGATCGAGGGCCTCAAGACCTTCGTGCGCGCCGAAGGCAAGGGGCTGATGATCTTCCTCGGCGGCAATGTGAAGGCCGAGCTGTACAACGACCTGCTGTTCCAGCAGGCCGGACTGCTTCCGGGCAAGCTGGCGCTGCAGTTCGCCGAAGCGCCGGATGACGGCAGCGGCAAGGATGCGGGCATCGGCTTCGCCACCGACGAACTCGTGCACCCGATCGTCAACTTCTTCGCCGACAAGGAGAACCGGCCGTACCTGGCGAAGCCGCGCTTCCGCCGCTGGTTCCCGATCGAGGTGCCGGCGGAGAAGGATCTCGGCGCTTCGGCCGCCGGCGACCACGTGAGCGTGGTCGCGCGCTTCACCAACGGCCAGCCCGCGATCGTCGAGCGCACCGTCGGCCGCGGCTCGGTCGTGCTGTTCGCCTCGACCGCCGACAAGGAGTGGAGCGATTTCCCCCTGACGCCCGCGTTCCTGATGGTGGTGCGCCGCGCCACCCAGCACGCCACGCTCGGCCGCATGCCGAGCAAGACGGTGCAGGTGCACGAGCCCATCGCCTCCTACCTCGGGGTGAAGGAGGCCGGCGTGCAGGTCTCCGTGCGCGATCCGCGCGGCGGCACCCGGCAGCTCAGCGCGCTGCTCAGCGCCACCAACGACCTCGCCAAGGTCGAATTCGCCGACACCCACTTCGCGGGATTCTACCGCCTCGAGAAGGCCGGCGACGGGGCGCACCCCACGTGGTTCGCCGCCAATCCGCCGCGCCAGGAATCGAACCTCGATTCCTACGACGAGAAGACGCTGCGCGCGCGCTATCCGAACCTGCCGTTCCAATGGGTCGGCCAGCGCGCGGACCTCGGCAGCGTGGTCAGCGAGAAGCGCGTCGGTAAGGAGATCTGGTTCATCCTGCTCGCCCTGGTCACCGCCTGCCTGATCGCGGAATCGATCCTCGCCCTGCGCTGGTCCCCGAAGGGCACCTGAGTGGACTGGATCCTGCACATCCTGTTCCTCAAGGACCTCAGCGGCGCCAACGGCGCCGTGCAGTGGCCGCCGCACTTCCCGCGCTGCGAGACGCCGCTGCAGAAGCTGATCTTCCTCGCGCTAGCGGTCGCCGCGGTCGTCCTGGTGCTCTACGTCTACCGCAAGGAGCCCGATTACGTCGCCCTCAAACGCAAGCGCGTGCTCGCCGGCCTGCGCATCTTGGGGCTCATGCTGCTGCTGTTCGTGCTCTCGGGCGCATTCCTCGAGGTCCTGAGCACCGAGCAATCCAAACGCACGCTGGTGGTGCTGGTCGACCAGTCGGCATCGATGGGCATCGTCGACCGCCGCGTCGACGCGCAGGATGTGGCGGCTGCCGCGCGCATCCTGGGGAACAACGCCGCGAAGCCCACCACGGCCGAGGCCGAGGCGATCAACAAGACCACGCGCGCCGAATTCGTGAAGAAGGCGGTGGCGAATCCGCTGTTCGCCATCGGCGCCGCCATGCAGCAGCAGTTCAAGGTCGAGGCCTACACCTTCGGGCAGGGCACGCAGCTCTCACCGTTCGACATCGCGGGTAAGGAGGCTCCGGGCGGAGCGTTCTCGACGCTCGCGGCCCCCACCGAGCAGGCGACCCAGCTCGGCGCCGCGTTGCGCGATGCCGGCCGTCGGCTCAAGGGGCGCAAGGCCGACGGCATCGTGGTGTTCACCGATGGCGGCTCGAACCGCGGCGAGGATCCGGTGACCGCGGCCCAGGACCTGGGCACGCCGGTGTTCACCATCGGCGTCGGCCTGCCGCAGAACAAGGACATCGAGATCCCCTTCCTGTCGTGCGACGAGGTGGTGTTCAAGGGCGACACCTTCCCGCTGAATGTGCGCATCAAGCAGCGCGGCTACACCGGGCAGACCGTCACCCTGGTGATCAAGCGCGACGACGAGATCGTGAAGGAGGAGCAGGTCGAGCTCGATGAGCAGAGCGAGCGCATGCACGTGATCGAGGTGACGCCGAACAAGGTCGGCACCTTCACCTACACCGCCGAGATCGAGCCGCTGCCCGAGGAGATGAGCTCGGAGAACAACAAGCGCTCGAAGGCCGGCATCACGGTGATCGACAAGAAGATCCGCGTGCTGCTGGTGGACAACTCGCCGCGCTGGGAGACGCGCTTCCTCAAGGCGGTGCTCGACGCCGACAAGCAGCGCATCGATCCGTCGTTCGTCCTGCGCCAGGTCGATGAGCGCGTGCTGGCCACCGACAAGAGCTACAAGAAGCGCTTCCCGGCGAATCTCCAGGAGCTGCGCGGCTACGACGTCATCATCCTCGGCAACATCTTCAACGACTTCTTCACCAAGGATGAGCTCAAGGCGCTCGAGGACTACGTTCAGAAGGAGGGCGGCGGCCTGCTGGTGATGGCCGGCCGCACCTCGATGCCGGATTCCTATCAAGGCACGCCGATCGAAGCCATGCTGCCGGTCGAGTTCGAGCCGCAGACGCCGACCACCGTCGATGACGAGCTGACGCGCACCATCAAGACCAGCTACAAGGCCGCGCTCACGCCCGAAGGCTCGCGCTCGCCGATCCTGCGCTTCGCCATGGAGTCGACCGAGAACGAACGCCTGTGGGAGAAGGCCGAGCCGATGTACTGGTTCTATCCGGCGAAACGCCTCAAGCCGGGCGCGACCGCGCTGCTCGTGCATCCCGACAAGGGCGGCCAGGAGCAGGGCACGCCGCTGATCGCCAGCCAACGCTACGGCAAGGGCCAGGTCCTGTACTTCGGCGTCGAGGAGACCTGGCGTTGGCGCTTCCGACCCGGGGCCCAGTACCACCGCCGCATGTGGGGACAGGTCATCAGCTCGCTGTCGATGGCGCACCTGCTCGGCAAGACCAACCGCGTGCAGCTCGAGACCGATCGCGCGGAGTACTCGGTCGGCGACAAGGCTCAGATCATCGCGCACCTGCTCGACAAGGATTTCAACAAGGTGATCACCGACACGGTCACGGCGATCGTCGAGAAGGGCGACCTCAGCAAGGAGCAGGTGACGCTGACCGCGCAGAAGGACCAGCCCGGACTCTATCAGGGCGAGTTCGTCCCCGGCGCCGAAGGCAGCTACCGCATCACCATCCAGGGCGAGGAGGACGAAGCCGAGCACGTGGTCACCGCCGTCAATCCGCGCATCGAGTTCGAGGATCCCGGCATGCGCAAGGAGCTGCTCGAACAGGTCGCCTCGGCGAGCAGCGGGGCATTCATCCTCCTGCACGAGCTCGACTCGCTCACCGAGAAGCTGAAGGAGCACAAGCAGGTGCTCGAACCCAGACGCGAGGAGCGCACGCTGTGGAACGCGCCCGGCGTGATCGTGCTGTTCGCGCTGCTGCTCGGCTGCGAGTGGTTCCTGCGCAAGCGATCGGACCTGCTATGAGCACCAACCTGCTGCTCGAGAAGATCGATCAGGTGCGCAAGCGCCATCGCTCGGTGCAGATCAGCTCCGGCATCTTCAAGACCGTGCTGGCGATGATCGGTCTGGTCGTCGGCTTCTTCATCCTCGACTACCTGGTGCTCAGCCGGACGGTCGGCGAGACCGCGGCGGACCGCTGGGCGCGGGCGCTGCTGCTCATCGCGGTGGTCGCGACCTTCGCCTACGTGGTGTGGCGGAACATCTGGGTCGCCTACCGCCAGGTCGAGGACGACGACGATGTGGCGCTGCGCATCGAGAAGGGCCATCCCGAACTGCGCGGGCGCCTGATCTCCACGGTGCAGCTGACGCGCGAGATGCGCCGCCAACCCAAGCTCGTCGGCTCGAAGGAGCTGATCGCCGCGCTCGAGGAGGAGACCGTCGACGTCTCGCAGGGGCTCAACTTCTCGGACATCATCAATCTCACGGTCCTCAAGAAGGTCGGGCTGGTCGCGCTCGGGCTCACCGCGCTCGCGGCGGGGCTGGGCTACTGGCGCTCCGATTTCAGCAAGGCGCTGTTCGCGCGCATGGCGCTGTCGCAGAAGAGCTATCCGACGTCGACCCGCATCGTGTCGCTGACGCCGGGGACCAAGGTCCCCCATGGCGAACCGGTGACGCTCGAGCTGATGATCGATGCGGCGGGCAAGGTCCCGGCGGAAGCGATGCTCGAGATCCGTTCGACCGCCGGGACCACCACCTCGCTGGCCATGACGCGCATCGCCGGCGAGATCGCCGCCACCGGCGAGACCGGCCCCCTGCAGGTCGTGCGCTACCACGCGACCATCGCCCATGCGCTCGAGGACTGCGACTACCGCGCCGTCGCCTACGACGCGCGCAGCCGCGACTGGCAGCACCTGACCATCCTGCAGCGGCCGACGATCAAGGCACTGTCCGCCAGCTACCAGTTCCCGTCCTATCTGGGCCGGGCGGCCGAGACCTCCTCGATCGGCGATCTCCGCGCCCTGGTGGGCACCAAGGTGCGTCTGCAGGCGACCTTGAACAAACGCGTGGTCACCGCACAGCTGCAGAAACGTTTCGGAGACGTGCTTCCAGAACCCCTCGCCATGGAGCTGAACCCCGACGGGACCCAGGCCACGACCGAGCTCCAGATCGATAAGACCGGTTACTACAAGATCTTGCTCCATGACGTCGATGGCTTCGACAGCCTGAATCCGATCGATTATGCGATCGAGGCGATCAAGGATCGCGCCCCGGCGGTCCGGATCACCCTCCCTGCCCGCGACAAGACGGTCACCCGCTTCGCGCGCTGGCCGATCAAGTTCGAGATCAAGGACGACTACGGCATCAGTCAGGCGTGGCTGCGCTACCGCATCACCGCCGCCCCCACTGGCGACCATGGCAATGGCGACGCCGAGGCCACCGAGGCAGACGATGCGCCTGGGGTTAAAGAGCTGCCCAGTCAGGGGTTCAAGCTCGACAAGCTGCTCACCCAGGCGAACCAGAAGGATGCCGCAGCCGAAGTGGTGTTCGACCTGCGGCAGCTCAATGTCGCGGAAGGCCAGAAGATCACCTATTGGGTCCAGGCCGAGGACTGCAGCACCCCCCAGGCGAACGTCGGGCGCAGCCAACGCTATACCTTCACCGTGGTGGACGCGGCGACCATGCAGGAGATGCTGGAGAAGGAACGGAAGGCCGTCCTGGGCGCCATCAAGACTATCCGCGACAAGGAGAAGGAGACCCGGGACGGGGTCGACAAGGTCCGTCAGACCCTTCGCCAAGGTTCCGCCCCTCAGCCCGTGACCCCCG
>JACDEN010000463.1 GCA_013816415.1 Planctomycetota bacterium | reverse complement strand
CATCCAAGCGGTGCCACGAATCATCGGACTTGAGGCCCAGGATGAGCTTGTGCAGGGAGGCGGGATCAAAGTCGGCAGGCAGCGTCAGGGGAATGCGCACCACCACCGGTGCGTCGGACGACGACGCAAAATGATACGACAGCCGGGTGGCGCCACCGACAGTCGCGAGGATGCCCGCTCCGCTCTCGACCGAGGCCGCGGCGACGAGGTCCGGCTCGCTCGCGAGCGGGATCACGTGTCCATCCAAGGTGCGCAGCTGCAGATTCTTCAATTCCAACCGCGCCAGGCGGTCGTCGATGGCGCTCGCCACCGCTTCGGGAGTCAGCAGTCCCGTGAATGCGGAGCCCGCGTCCGCGCTGTTGCTCCATGCCGTGCGCGGCATCTTCGCCGCGAGCTGATCGACCAGCACTGCTGCGGCCGCCGCAGCGAGCGCGTCGCGATCGACTCCCGCGTCTGCGGGATCGCCAAGCAGCACCGCGGCGCGCGCCGACGCATCCATGCGGACGATGGCCTCGCGCCACACTGCTTCTGGAGCGTCCGATGGCCGATGCGGCTCGCGCGCGACGCGCACATACGGCGAGGCGGCGGCGAAGCTCGGGATCGACGGCAGCCACGCCGCGTCGGAGAGCTCCTCGTCGGTCTTCATGCTGGTCGCGACCATCCACAGGAACGGCAGCAGGAAGATCGCGCTGCCGCTGAAGAGCACCGCGTGGGCCCAGCCACGGTCGACGAGCCATTTCCGTAGCCTCGACGCGCGATGCTCAGACATGGTCATAGGTGACCCATTTCTTGCTGAACCACAATTGCACGAGCGTCAGCGCGAGCACGACCACGAACAGGATCCACGCGAGCGCGCTCGCGTAGCCCATACGGAAATACTGGAAGGCCTGGTTGAAGAGGTGGTAGGCGTAGAACAGCGTCGCGTCGTCCGGACCGCCGGCGGTCATGATGTAGGCCTCGCTGAATATCTGCAGGGTGCCGATGACGCCGACGATGAGGTTGAACAGGATGTAGGGGCTCAGCATCGGCACCGTGATGTGGCGGAACCGCTGCCACGCGCTCGCACCATCGATCGACGCGGCCTCGTACAGCTGCTGCGGGATCGCCTGTAATCCGGCGAGCCAGATGATCATGCCGCCGCCCGCCGACCACAGGCTCATCAGGATCAGCGACGGCTTCGCCCACGCCTTGTCGGTGAGCCAGCCCGGCGGTGAAAAATGCACGCTGTGGCCGGAGATCCAGCCGCACAGCGCCTCGAGCGCATGCGCTGGCGGCGTCGCGAAGAGCCACGATAGGAACTGGTTGATCGCGCCGTTGGAACCGTTGAGCAGCATCATCCACAGCAAGCTGGTCGCCACCATCGGCATCACCGCCGGCAGATAAAAGAGCGTGCGATAGGTGCCGATCCCGCGCATCGAGCGGTTGACCAGCAAGGCGATCGCCAGGCTCACCACCATGGTCATCGGGATGCGCATCAGCATGTAGGCGGTGTTCGCCAAGCTGACGTGACCGATATCGTCCTCGGCCACCGCGCGATAATTCGCAGCACCGACCCACCGTGCCGGAGTCAGCACGTCGTATTGGGCGAAGCTGATCAGGATCGAGAAGAGGATCGGACCGCCGACGAAGACCGCGAAGCCGATCATCCACGGGCTGGCGAAGAGCATCGCCGCGCCGACCTCGCGCGCGCGCCAGCCGAAGCGTCGGCGATGCCGGCGATACGCCAGCCAGCCGATCAGGAATGGCACGCACAGCAGCAACGCGTACAGCCACAGCCACGGGCGCCAGTCGACCAGGGTCGGCGGCGGCGGCGCGAGCACGCGATCAAGCTGATGCTGCACGTCCTTCTGCGCGCTGGTGAGCGCCATCGCGATCTCGTCGCCGCCCGAATCCTTCGCCGCCGCCGCGAAGCCGTGGTGGACGGCGGATTCGTAGGCGCGGCGATGCTGGTTCCACAACAGCTGACCGACCGGCGACACCGGGCGCACCAGCGCGTCGGGCAGGAGTTTCTGCAGCACCGCGATCGCCTCCTTCAATCGCTTCGGAAGCTTGGGATTGGCGTTGATCGTGCGCTCGACCAGACGCTGGTAGAATACGCGGTTGGGATGGCCGTAGGGCAGGTACATCTTGCCCTCGCTCTCCTGCCGCTCCTGGGTGCTGCGCGCAAGGCGGTCGACCGAGTCCCAGGTGTTGAGGAACTGCATGAGCTTGAATGCGCCGTCCTTGTGGCGCGAGGTGGCGGGGACCACCAACGCCCAGCCGCCGGCCCAGGTGATCGGCGTGCGGCCCTTCGCCAATTCATCGGCGGGGATCGGCGCCGGCGAGACGATGAAGTCCATGTCCGGCCGCCACGCCATCAGGTTGTCGAGGCACCAGTTGCCGTCGATCTTCATGGCGATCTGTCCGCGCAGGAACGGATCGAGCGCGTCGCCCTGCAGCCCGGACTGGAACGCTTCGACCTTGGCGATGCCGCCGATGTCGTCGTAGACGTCGGTCATGTAGCGCAGCGCGCGCACCACCGGCGGCGAGTCCAAGGTGACGCGCGTGCGGTCCGGGCTCAGCAGCTCGCCGCCCGCCTGCCACGCGTACATGTACAGCCAGCTGTTGCCGTAGTTCGGCGCGAAGCCGCAGCGTTCCAGGCCGCTCGCGGGATCATCGGCGATTTTGAAACGGGTCAGACGCTTGGTGTAATCGCGCAGCTCCTCCCAGGTTCGCGGCGGCTGCGGTTCGCCGTGCTCGTCGACCAGCCCTTCCTGCCGCAGGAGGTCGGCGTTCGAGTAGAGCACGCGGATGTCCCAGCTCATCGGCAGCGCGAACATCCGCTTCGGCTCGCCCGAACCCGGCTTCGCGTAGCTGCCTTCATCGACCGCGAACGGATAGTAGTCCTTCAGCTCGATACGATTCGGATCCTCGGGCGATTGGCGTTCGAACCACGGCGTCAGATCCTCGAGCGCGCCCTTGCCCGCCCACTCGCCGACGGCGAAGCGGTCGAACCACACCAGGTCGGGTGGCACGCCGCCGGCGATCGCCGACAGCAGCCGCTGCGCATCCCCCGTCAGATCCCGCGCCACCGCGGTGCCCATGATCACGCGGTAGCTCGGATTGAGCTCCTCGAAATGATGGATCACCGACCACACGTCCTCGCCGAGCCCGGCGCTGCCCCAGAACACGATCGGGGTGCGGCCGTCGGAGGTGTCCTCGCGGGTCGATGCCCACGTCCACCACGACAGGCCCGCGAACAGGGCCAATGCCAGGCACACCACCACCCGCAGGGGCACCAGCCCGCTTCTCGGCATCTGCATCCTCCTGGCTCGGAAACGAGGCCTAGAGGTGCGAATGCACGCGGCAACGGGTAACTGCAGCAGGACTCCCATCTCGGGTAACACCGGGGCTTCTGCGGTACACCCGGCGCCAGCGGGAGGGGGCTGACCTTGCGCGGGCGCCCTGGCCAAAATACTGCGGCTCCTTGCAGGGGATCCCATGGCCGAGATCAGGC
>JACDEN010000053.1 GCA_013816415.1 Planctomycetota bacterium | reverse complement strand
ATGGTGGACTGGATTGGCTTTGGATCTGCGATAGGTCGGCTGTCACCACAAACCACTCACCACCAACCACCAACCCCTGCCTTTTGACGTTCACCACCAACCACCAGCCACCAACCACCAACCACCAACTCCGCTGCTACCAAACGATCTTCTCGCGCCTGCCCGAGCGCGACGACTTCATCGCCGCGAAGACCATGGCCAGGCTCTTGATGTTGTCGTGCACCTCGCACTGCGGTTTCCTGATCTTCTTGTCGAGGGTGTCGAGGAATTCCTCGAGCGAGCCGGCGATGCCCTTGGCGGCGACGGGTTCGACCGCGATCGCGACGTCCTCGACTGGGCGGATGAATCCGGTGCTGCCGGGCTTCGGGCATTGCGCGCGCGGAGCCTGATCCTTCTCGAAGAGGAGCGAGCCAGAACTGCCGACCACGCGCCAATCGCCGTTCCACGCGGTGGGAAAGCCTTCGGCGCACCACGATCCGCGATAGGTGAAGATGATGCCCTTGGTCATCTCGAAGATGATGCTCGCCGCGACGTCGCCTTTATACCATGAGCCCTTGGGGTTGAATTCATGGGCGTAGACCGCTTTCGGATCCGCCCCGGTGAACATGCGGCACATGTCGAAGTGGTGGATCGCCATGTCGAGAACCAGCGGCGAGGCCATCTCCTCGCGGAAGCCGCCGAAGTGCGCGCCGATGTAGAAGTCGCAGTTGATGGCGGTGACGTCGCCGATCGCACCTGAGGCGAGCGTCTTCGCCACGGCGATGTGGTTCGCCTCGTAACGGCGGCTCTGGCTGACCATGTACAGCTTCTTCGCCTTCTCCGACGCCTTCAGCATCTTCTTCGCTGCGGCCATGCTCGCCGCCAGCGGCTTCTCGCCGATCACCGGAAGGCCCTTGCTCAAAGCCGTGACGGTGGTCGGGCAGTGGCCCTCCGGGATGGTGATGTCGACCACGAAGTCGGGCGCGCAGGCCGCGATCGCCTGCTTCAGATCGGTGAACGCGCGTTCGGGCGGGACATTGAAATCCTTGGCCGCGGACTGCGCCGCCTCCAGGCGCACATCGACGGTGCCGACTAGCTCGACCCGCGGATTGGCGGTGAGGTTCTTCATCCACTCGCGGCCCATGCTGCCGCAGCCGACGATCACCGCCTTCTTCTTCTGCGTGTTCTTCTCGACCATGGGACGACTCCTCTCGGGTGGCTATGGAAGCGCTTTCATAGAGGGGAAAACCGCGATTGCAATGCCACCCGCCCAGCGCCATCCGTGCTGTCGATGTAATCTCAGGCGGCGCCCACAGTAGCGCCGGCAATCACTTCGCGGCTGGCCGCACGTCCTCGGGCACAAGCGCCAAGCTGCGGGCGAGGGCCTGGCGATTGTGCTCCTGGGTGAGCGTGAGCAGCGCCGATAGATCCTTCGCCTGCAGGCCGCGGATCATCGCCGCGTGCTCGCGATGCGACTGCTCGGCGCCGGGCAGGGCGACGCCGCCGAGGAAATGGCGGCGCATGCGGTCCCAGTCGTCGAACAGCCGCGCGGTCAGCTCCTCGACGCGCGGCATGCCGGCGATCGCCGCGATGGCGACATGGAAGTTGCGGTTCAGCCGCGCGAGCTTGTCGGGATCCTTGGATTTCCGCGCGGACGCCATCGCCTCGACGATCGGTTCGAGCGCTATGATGTGCGCGGGGGTGGCCTTCGCGACCGCTTGGCGGAAGGCGATCATCTCGACGCCTTCCATCAGCGCGAACAGCTCGATCACCGAATCGCGGGTGATGCCCGCGACCACCGCACCGGCGTGCGGCCGCACCTCGACCAGGCGCTCGGACTGCAGCAGCTGGATCGCCTCGCGCACCGGGATCGCGCTGACGCCGAGGCGCTGCGCGATGTCCTCGATGATCAGGCGCGAGCCCGGCGCCAGCTCGACGCGCATGATGCCGTCGCGCAGGTGGCGGTAGACCAGCTCCTGCTTGGTGCGGAACACGGCGATGTCGGAGGCGAGGGTCTCGGCCACGCCGCCATGCTGCGTGCTCGCGAGTGTGGGCAACGGATATATCATATATGATATATTAGTTGACTCGCGCTCCGAGGGCGGTTCCCTGAGGCCCAGCCCGCGTCCCGGGCGGGAGCCACACATGACCATCCGCTTCATCGGCGTCATCCTCAACGGCGTCACCGGACGCATGGGCACCAACCAGCACCTGGTGCGCTCGATCCTGGCGATCATCAAGCAGGGGGGCATCAAGGTCAGCGACGATCTGGTGCTGATGCCCGACCCGATCCTGACCGGACGCAGCGAAGGGAAGCTCAAGGCGCTCTCGGACAAATATTCCGACGCCAAGACCGGACCGATCAAGTACACCACCGACCTGGCGAAGGTGCTCGCCGACAAGCATTACGAGATCTTCTTCGATTCGTCGGGAACGCTGCAGCGCGCGCAGTTCGTCGAGATGGCGGTGAAGGCCAAGAAGTCGATCTACTGCGAGAAGCCGACCGCGGTCACCACCGCCGAGGCGATGCGCCTGTCGAAACTGTGCACCGACGCCGGGCTCAAGAACGGCGTGGTGCAGGACAAGCTGTGGCTGCCCGGATTGCGCAAGCTGCAGATGCTCAAGGAGCAGGGTTTCTTCGGGCAGATCCTCAGCGTGCGCGGCGAATTCGGCTACTGGGTGTTCGAGGGCACGGTGAAGGACCAGCCGGCGCAGCGCCCGTCGTGGAACTACCGCACCGAGGACGGCGGCGGCATCATCATCGACATGCTCTGCCACTGGCGCTACGTGATCGACAACCTCTTCGGCAATGTGAAGTCGGTGTCGTGCCTGGGCGCGACGCACATCCCCGAGCGCGTCGGCGAGGACGGCAAGACCTACAAGGCGACCGCTGATGATTCCGCGTACGCGACCTTCCAGCTCGAGAACGGTGTCATCTGCCACTTCAATTCGTCATGGAACGTGCGCGTGCGGCGAGACGACCTGCTGACCGTGCAGGTCGATGGCACCAAGGGCACCGCGGTCGCCGGACTGCGCAAATGCTGGGTGCAGCACGTCAGCGCCACGCCGAAACCGGTGTGGAATCCCGACGTCGACAGTCCGCTCGATTTCTTCGCCGGCTGGACCGAGGTGCCGAGCCCGCTCGAATACGACAACGCCTTCAAGATCCAGTGGGAGCTGTTCATCCGGCACCACGCCTTGGATGCGCCGTTTCGATGGACGCTCAAGGAGGGTGCGAAGGGCGTGCAGCTCGCCGAGCTCGGCCTCGAGAGCTGGAAGAGCCGCAAGTGGCTCGAGGTGCCCTCGCTGTGAGCATTCCGGCGCTGACCGACCTGTCGCGCTGCGCGGTCCATACCATCACCACCAAGCCGTGGTCGCTGCGCCAGTGCATCGACGGCTACACCGCCGCCGGAGTCGGCGGCATCACGGTGTGGCGGCAGTCGCTCGCGCCGCAGGGGCTCGCCGATTCGGCGATGATGCTCGCGGATTCTGGACTGAAGGTGGTGTCGCTGTGCCGCGGAGGATTCTTCCCCGCCATGGACGACGCCGGCCGCAAGGCGGCGGTCGACGACAACCGCACAGCGATCGATGAGGCCGCCACGATCAAGGCGCCGTTGGTGGTGCTGGTGTGCGGGGCGATCCCCGGCATGCCGCTCCAGCAGGCGCGCGACCAGATCGCCGAGGGCATCGCCGCGTGCGTGCCATACGCGCGCGAGCGTGGGGTGAAGCTGGCGATCGAACCCCTGCATCCGCAATACGCCGCAGACCGCTCGGCGGTGTCGACCATGCGGCAGGCGCGCGAGATCTGCGACCGCGTCGGCAGCGACTACGTCGGCATCGCCGTCGATGTCTATCACCTGTGGTGGGACCAGGACCTCGAGCAGGAGATCGCGAGCGCCGGCAAAAAGAACCGGCTGTTCGCCTTCCACGTCTGCGACTGGAAGGTCAAGCAGACCGACACGCTCAACGATCGCGGGCTGATGGGCGAAGGCTGCATCGACATCCGCAGGATCCGCGGCTGGGTCGAGGCGGCCGGCTTCACCGGCTTCAACGAGGTCGAGATCTTCTCGGAGGCGCACTGGGCGCGCGACCAGCAGGAATTCATGACCGACATCGCCGCCGCCTACAAAAAGCACGTCTGAGGTTCCCATGGCCCGCTTCCCCCGCCTCGCCGTCCTCAACGCCATGCACGAGGTCGGGATCATCCCGGTCTTCTACCACGCCGACGCCGAAGTCGTTCGCCAGGTGGCGAAGGCCTGCGTCAAGGGCGGCTGCCGCCTGATCGAATTCACCAATCGCGGCGACTTCGCGTGGCAGGTGTTCGGCGAGCTCGAACGCTTCTGCGCCTCCGAGCTCAAGGACATGATCACCGGCGTCGGCTCGATCGTCGATCCCGGCACAGCGTCCCTCTACATCAACAACGGCGCCAACTTCGTGGTCGGCCCGGCGCTGAACTCGGACGTCGCGCGCGCCTGCAACCGCCGCAAGGTCGCGTACAGCCCCGGCTGCGGCTCGGTGAGCGAGATCTCGCAGGCCGAGGAGCTCGGCTGCGAGATCGTGAAGGTGTTCCCCGGCAAGGAGGTCGGCGGCCCCGGCTTCGTGAAGATGGTGAAGGGCCCGATGCCGTGGTCGACGCTGATGCCCACCGGAGGCGTCGAGCCGACCGAGGACTCGCTGCGCGCGTGGTTCGACGCCGGCGTCGCCTGCGTCGGCATGGGCTCGAATCTGATCAACGCCGAGCTCTTGAAGAAGCAGGACTACGACGGCATCGCGCGCGCGGTCGAAGCCGCGGTCAAGCTCGCAAAAAAGATCCGCGGACGCTGAGGACGACATGGCCACCCTGACGATCAAACCCAAGGACTCCTGCCGCTGGGACCAGGTCTCGCTCGGCGAGATCATGCTGCGCCTCGATCCCGGCGAAGGTCGCATCCGCACGGCGCGTTCGTTCACGGTGTGGGAAGGCGGCGGCGAATACAACGTCGCACGCGGCTTGAAGAAATGCTTCGGCCTGCGCACGGCGGTGGTGACGTCGATCGTTGACAACGACGTCGGGCATCTGCTCGAAGACCTGATGATGCAGGGGGGCGTCGACCTCTCGCACGTGAAGTGGGTGCCGTTCGATGGCATCGGCCGTGGCGCGCGCGTCGGACTGAATTTCACCGAGCGCGGCTTCGGCCTGCGCGCCGCGCTCGGCATCTCGGATCGCGCGCATTCCGCGGCGTCGCTGCTCAAGCGCGGCGACATCGACTGGAACAAGATCTTCAAGACCGAGGGCGCGCGCTGGTTCCACTGCGGCGGCATCTACGCCGCACTCTCCGAGACCACGCCCGACCTGATGATCGAGGCGATGGAGTGCGCCAAGGCCAACGGCACCGTCATCTCGTACGATCTGAACTACCGACCGTCGCTGTGGAAATCGGTGGGCGGTCCGACCAAGGCCGTCGAGGTCAACCGCCGCATCGCCTCGCTGGTCGACGTCATGCTCGGCAACGAGGAGGACTTTACCGCATCCCTCGGTTTCCAGGTCGAGGGCGAATCGCACCTGACGGAAGTCGATACCGCGAACTTCCAGAAGATGATCAGCCAGGTGGTGAAGGCCTATCCCAACTTCAAGGTCGTCGCCACCACGCTGCGCAACGCGCGCACCGCCACCGTGAACGACTGGAGCGCCGTGATGTGGTACGACGGTGCGTTCCATGCGTCGACCGAGCGCAAAGGCCTCGAGATCCTCGACCGCGTCGGCGGCGGCGACAGCTTCGCCTCGGGCCTGGTTTACGGCTTCCTCGCCGGCAAGACGCCGCGCGAGTGCGTCGAGTATGGCGCGGCGCACGGCGCGCTTGCCATGACCACGCCAGGCGACACCTCGATGGTGACGCTGGCCGAGGTCGAGAAGGTGATGAAGGCCAAGGGCGCTCGCGTCGAACGCTGAACGGACACGGCCGCCTTGGCGGCATGAAGGACGGACCATGAAGATCAACCTGACGATCACCGCCAAGGACCTGCTGCCGCGCATCGGCACCATGTGGAAGGCCTCGGCGGCGAAGATCCGCTCGATCGAGAAGAGCTGCCCGCCCGGCAGCGGCGCGCCGGTATTCACCGTCAATGGCCGCTATACCGCGCGCGGTTGGACGGAATGGACGCAGGGCTTCCAGTACGGTTCCGCGCTGCTGCAGTTCGACGCCACCGGCGACAAGGCCTTCCTGAAGATCGGCCGCGACCGCACCGTCGACACCATGGCCAGCCACGTCACCCACATCGGCGTGCACGACCACGGCTTCAACAACGTCAGCACCTACGGCAATCTGCGTCGGCTGATGCTCGAGAAGCGCATCCCGTTCGATCAGCGCGAACTCGATTTCTACGAGCTCGCGCTCAAGTGCACCGGCGCCGTCCAGGCCGCGCGCTGGACCGATATCAAGGGCGGCGGCGGCTACATCCACTCCTTCAACGGCCCGCACTCGCTGTTCGCCGACACCATGCGCACGATCCGCGCGCTGTCCTATGGTCACCAGCTCGGCCACGTGCTGATGGGCGAGAACGACCGCCGCATCTCACTGCTCGAACGCATGGTCCAGCACTCGGACGCCACCGCCCGCTACGCGGTCTATTACGGCGACGGCCGCGATTCCTACGACCTGCGTGGCCGCGTCGCGCACGAGAGCGTCTTCAATCTGAAGGACGGAAACTACCGCTGCCCCAATTCGCAGCAGGGCTATTCGCCGTTCACCACCTGGACCCGCGGACTGGCGTGGGTGATGGTCGGCTATCCCGAGCAGCTCGAATGGCTGGCGACCCGGCCCGATGCGGAGCTCAAGCCGTTCGGCGGGCGCAAGGCGGTCGAGGCGATGATGCTGAAGGCCGCGGAAGCTGCGTGCGACTTCTACATCGACCGCATGCCGCTCGACGGCATCCCGTACTGGGACACCGGCGCGCCAAATCTGCACCGCCTCGGCGACTACCTGCACAAACCGGCCGACCCCTACAACGATTTCGAGCCGGTGGACAGCTCGGCGGCCGCGATCGGAGCGCAGGGCCTGCTGCGCCTCGGCCGCTATTTCAACGGCCACGGCCGCAAGGAACTTGGCCGCCGTTATTGGCAGGCCGGACTGACGGTACTCGAGACCCTGCTTGCCGAGCCGTACCTGTCGACCGATCCGAAGCACCAGGGCCTGCTCCTGCACAGCGTCTACCACCGGCCGAACGGCTGGGACCACGTGCCGCGCGGTTCGAAAATCCCCAACGGCGAAGCGTGCCTGTGGGGCGACTACCACCTGCGCGAGGTCGCGCTGTACGTCGAGCGCGTCGCCCGCAACAAGCCGTACTACACCTTCTTCGGCCCCGCCGCCTGAAGAACTGAGGAGCCATCATGTCACGACGCGTCGCATTGGTCACCGGAGGCGGACGCGGCATCGGCCTCGGCGTCTCGCAGGCGCTCGCCGCCGCCGGCTTCGATCTCGTCATCTGCGGGGTGCGCGAGGAATCCGCCGTCGCCGAGGTGATGCGCGCGCTCGCCGCCTCCGGCGCCGCGGTGCACTACGTCCAAGCCGACGTCAGCAAGGCCGACGATCGCACCAAGCTCATCGCCGCGGTCAGGGCGCGCTTCCGGCGGCTCGACGTTCTGGTGAACAATGCCGGCGTCGCGCCATCGGTGCGCGCCGACATCATGGATGCCGGCGAGGAGAGCTTCGACCGCCTGATCGCGATCAACCTCAAGGGCCCGTACTTCCTCACCCAGCTCGCGGCGAACTGGATGCGCGAAGAGCGCCAGGCCGACCAGGCATTCGCGGGCTGCATCATCAACGTGTCGTCGATCTCGGCGACGGTGGCGTCGGTCAATCGCGGCGACTACTGCATCTCCAAGGCCGGCGTCGGCATGGCGACGCAGCTGTGGGCGTCGCGGCTCGCCGAGTTCGGCGTCAACGTCTACGAGGTGCGGCCCGGCATCATCAAGACCGACATGACCGCCGGCGTGGTCGAGAAGTACGACAAGCTGATCGCCGGCGGCCTGCTGCTGCAGCCGCGCTGGGGTTCGCCCGAGGACGTCGGCAAGGCCGTGGCCATGCTCGCGCGCGGTGACCTGCCCTATTCGACCGGCCAGGTGCTGATGGTCGATGGTGGGCTGACCGCGCAGAGGTTGTAAGGACCGTTCTGGGTTCTGGGTTCTGAGTCGAGGTCAGTGCTGTTGTCGTTGACGCAGAACGGAGGATTCAGCACCCAGAACGTCCACCCGCCGCCTGACACGGTGCTTTCTCCCGAGGGCGATGGCGACACCATTGCGGTCCTTCGTCCGTATGGAGTGGTCGATGCGTCTGGCCGTCACGGTGCTGGTGGTGCTCGCTGCGATCGCTGGTGCGGTCGCCATCGGCTACCAGTTGCGGATCAGGGGGCCGGTGCCGGAAGCGACGTCGCGTGCCGCCGGCAACGATGAGGCGCCGGCAGCGGTTGCGCCGGCGGACCATGCCATCGCTCCATCGCCGGAGGATCCCGCGTCGACGCGGCCGCTGACGACGGCTGCCGCACCTCGCGCGGAAAAACCCGTGCGGCCGACCTGGACTCTGCGCGATGAGCGCGACTTCACCATCGCGGCTGATGTGCCGACGAGCCCATGGTACGACACCGACGTCACCGCGACCACCAAATCGGGGGTGTACGGCGCTTCCGGACAGTACGAGAACGTCACCGCCTTGGTGGTTCCCGCGACCCGCGACCGAGAGCGCAGCTTCGCCTTGGGCGCGCGCATCCCGCACGCGGTGAAGTGGGAGCTGACGATCATCGATCCGTCGCGCGACGAGCAGGGGAATTTCTCCGGCTACCAGAACAAGACCGTCGAGTTCGACGACGAGGGGCTGTGCATCTCTGCGGCCCCGCCCGATGCGGCCATGCCGCTGGGCGAGAACGAAGTGGTCATCGAGCGCTCCGGCGGCCGCCTGCGCTGTTCGCTCAACGGTCTCGAAACCGCGGTCTTCGCGGTGGCCGAGGACGATCGCCAGCCCCTGCGCGTCGGTGCGATCGGTTTCTCGGTGGCGATCACCAGATCGCGAGTGTATCTCGCCCGCGATGAGGATCTCGCCGATGCGCCCCGCGCGGCTGCGTCGCCGGCCACCGGTCCGCGGTGGGAGCCGGCCCTGCGCGAGCCGTTCGACTCCGCCGGATCCATCGATCGGATCGCGCTGTGGGGAACGGGCAGCGACATCCAGTGGTGGCAGCCGAAGCAGGCGCTGATGATCGGCACCACGCCGCAGCAGCAGGAGGCCTACGCGGCGATCCATGGCTCGTTCCCCGGCGACATCCGCGTGAGCTTCCGCGCGCTGCGCGAGAAATCGGCGCGCGATGTCAGCATCGGCCTGTTCTTCTCGTGCGACGGAATCGCTGCCATGGACGGCTATTTCGCCGAGTGGGCACGTGGTGGTTGTCAGCTGAAGAAGCGCAAGCACATCCGCAGCCGCGTTCAGGCGCCGACCCCCGCCACCCCCGACCGCTGGGTGCGCTGCGAGCTCACGAGCGTCGGCGGGGCGATCACCATGAAGCTCGAGGAGCGGACGGTGCTGAGCTGGACCGATCCTCACCCGCTGCAGGGAGCGCGTCACGATCTCGCGTGCTTCTACGTGTGGGCCGACAACACGCTGATCGACGACCTGCTGATCGAGCGCAACGGCAACGACCCCACCCAGCCGCTGCCGGACGATCCGGCTCTGCCCGATCGCATCGGCGACGGACGGCCGAAGGCGGCGGCTCCGGACGGACACGAGAATTTCTGATGCGGTGGCGCGCGGTGACCGCGATCGCCGCGGCGTGGCTGCTGAGCGCGTCGTCGGCCTCCGGCGCATCCGTCGTCGCGCCCGACGAAGCGTCTTTCGCGACGCGCGTGCAGCTCGCTGCGCCGCTGACCACGCTGGTCGCGCTGCCGGCGGTGCGCGTCGCTGACGGCATCGCGATCGACGCCGACGTCACCGTGCCGGAGGGAGCCGCCGAGGTCGGCATCGGCGCCTTTCTCTCGGACGCGCACGGCCAATGGTTCCAGTGCCTGCATCCGCAGCCGCTGCATGCGGGAACGAACCACATCGCGCTGCGGCTCGATCCGCAGCGTCCGCTAGAGAGCCATCCGTGGGTGCGCTCGTGGACGCCCGCCATGGCGGCGCTCGCCGATCGCGCTGGATTGTTCGTGTTCTCGGCCGGAGTCGGCGGAGCGCTGGAGATGTCGGGTCGGCTGCACGCGCTGCCTCCGGCGCCGGAATCGCCGCCGCGGCTGCTCGACTGCGCGGCACCGGCCACCGGCCGCTCCGGCGAGCGCTGGCAGTTCGACTGCGTGCCCTCGCCCTTCCCGCGCAATCCCTTCGATCCCGACGAATTCGCGCTCGATGCGCACATCAGCCTTCCCGACGGTACCGAGCAGGTGGTTCCGGGCTTCTGGTGGGAGCCGATGCGCTCCTCCGATCGCGGAGATCGCGAGGACGTGAC
>JACDEN010000462.1 GCA_013816415.1 Planctomycetota bacterium | reverse complement strand
CATGGGGAGAGGGTAGGAGGGTGGGGAGGGAAGACTAATGGGTGGGGAGGGCGGGAGGGCGGGATGGCGGGACAACGATGGGACAGCCGGTGTCAGGTGTCAGGTGTCAGGTGTCAGGTGTCAGGTGTCAGGTGTCAGGTGTCAGGTGTCAGGTGTCAGGTTGACAGCAGATGGCAGATGGCTGAGAGCTGAGAGCTGAGAGCTGAGAGCTGAGAGCTGACCTGATACCTGATACCTGATACCTGATACCTGATACCTGATACCTGATACCTGATACCTGATACCTGATACCTATCCCGCTATCCCGCTTTTCTGAAATCTCGCCCGATCCGTCTTCAAAAAATATTCATACGTCTTCTTCAACCCGTCTGCGAGCGAGGTCGGGGCCTTCCATCCGAGGTTCGTCAGGCGCGTGGTGTCGAGCAGCTTGCGCATGGTGCCGTCGGGCTTGCTGGCATCCCAGACGATCTGGCCGGTGTGTCCGACCGCCTTTTGGACCTGTTCCGCCAGTTCCTTGATCGTGACCTCGGCGCCGGAACCGACGTTGTAGAGATCCCCTGGAGCGGCTCCCTGGTCGAGGTTCTCCATGACGAACAGGCAGGCGTCGGCCTTGTCGTCGACGTAGAGGAATTCGCGCTTCGGCGAGCCGCTGCCCCACACCGTCACCGGGGCGTTCTTGCGCTCCTTGGCCTCGTGGAACTTGCGGATCAGCGCCGGCAGGACGTGCGAATTCTCGAGGTCGTAGTTGTCGCCCGGCCCATAGAGGTTGGTCGGCATCACCGAGACGAAATTGGTGCCGTATTGGCGATTGTAGCTCTCGCACATCTTCAGGCCGGCGATCTTGGCGATGGCGTACGGCTCGTTGGTCTGCTCCAGCGCGCTGGTGAGCAGGTATTCCTCCTTCATCGGCTGGGGACAGGCGCGCGGATAGATGCAGCTCGATCCGAGGAACAGCAGCTTCTTGGTCTGGTGGTGATGCGCCGCATGGATCAGGTTGGCCGCGACCATCAGGTTCTCGTAGAGGAAATCCGCGCGATAGGTGTTGTTGGCGTGGATGCCGCCGACCTTCGCCGCGGCGAGGAACACGTACTCGGGCCGTTCCGCAGCAAAGAAGCGGTCGACCTGGTCCTGCTTCAGGAGGTCGACCTCGGCGCGCGTGCGCAGGAGCAGCTGATCGAACCCGCGCGCGGTCAGCGCGCGGACGATCGCGCTGCCGACCAGGCCGCGATGTCCGGCGACGAAGATCTTCGCATGCTTATCCATGGGTCTTTCCGGGGGTCGTCGTCATTCGCGGTGCGAGGCCACCTTGAATCCGTGCTTGGCGATGATGGTATCCTGCCGCGCCTGCTCGAGGTCGGCGGCCATCATCTCGCGCACCAGCTCCTCGATGCCGATCTGCGGCTCCCAGCCGAGCTTGCGCTTGGCCTTCGAGGGATCGCCGAGCAGCGTCTCGACCTCGGCCGGACGGAAATAGCGCGGATCGATCTTCACGATCGCCTTGCCGGTCGCCTGGTCGATGCCTTGTTCCTCGACACCGACGCCCTTCCACAGGATCGAAATGCCGGCTTCCTTGCACGACATCTCGACGAACTGGCGGACGGAATACTGCTTGCCGGTCGCGATGACGAAATCCTCGGGCTTCTCCTGCTGCAGCATCATCCACTGCATGCGCACGTAGTCCTTGGCGTGGCCCCAGTCGCGCTTGGAATCCATGTTGCCCATGAACAGGCACTCTTCGAGGCCGTGCTTGATGCGCGAGATGCCGCGGGTGATCTTGCGCGTGACGAAGGTCTCGCCGCGGATCGGCGACTCGTGGTTGAAGAGGATCCCGTTGCAGGCGTAGATGCCGTACGACTCGCGGTAGTTCACCACGATCCAGTAGGCGTACAGCTTGGCGACCGCGTAGGGCGAGCGCGGGTAGAAGGGCGTGGTCTCCTTCTGCGGGATCTCCTGCACCTTGCCGAAGAGTTCCGAGGTCGAGGCCTGGTAGAAGCGCGTCTTCTTCTCGAGCTTCAGGAAGCGGATCGCCTCGAGCAGACGCAGCGTGCCGACACCATCGACGTCGGCGACGTACTCCGGCATCTCGAACGACACCGCGACATGGCTCATCGCGCCGAGATTGTAGATCTCATCGGGCTGCACTTCCGAGACGATGCGCGTCAGATTGGATGAGTCGCTGAGATCGCCGTAATGCAGCGTGAAGCGCTTGTCGCTGTGCTGCGGGCTCTCGTACAGGTGGTCGACCCGATCCGTATTGAAGGTCGACGCGCGACGCTTGATCCCGTGGACATCGTACCCCTTCGACAGCAGCAGCTCGGCGAGATACGCTCCGTCCTGTCCCGTGACTCCGGTGATCAACGCGGTCTTCATGGTGCGACTCCGATGGAGCAGACTGTAGGTCGACCGTGGGGCGGTAAACAGCGGAAGGAGCGATGTTGGACGGGAAGGGAGAGAGGCGTCAGGTATCGGGTATCAGGCACTATCTGCTATCTGCTATCTGCTATCTGCCATCTGCCATCTGCCATCGGCTTCCACGAAATGGCGGGATAGCGGAGGGCGGAGGGCGGAGGGCGGAGGGCGGAGGGCGAAGAGCGGAGAGCTGACCCGCAACCTGTCACCTGTCACCTGAAACCTGCCCCCGCTTCACCCGACCGCCGAGCGCTGGTCTGCGTGATAAAATGGGCGAAGCCCATCACGCAAACGTCCTGGATGCTGCGCATCCAGGACGAAGCGCGACAAAGGAGCGCGGGGGTTTGGGGGCAAAGCCCCCGACTATCAAGGCTGCCGATTGATGAAGCCCTTGAACACGGTGAGCAGGATGATCTTCAGATCCAGCCACAGCGACCAGTTGCGGATGTATTCGAGGTCGTAGGTGATGCGGCGGCGCATGTCGTCGATCGAGCGTGTCTCGCCGCGCGAGCCGTTGATCTGGGCGAGGCCGGTGATGCCGGGCTTCACGTAGTGGCGACGCATCAGCTCGACCACCGAGTTGGCGAACTGCTGGTTGTGCTTGATGGCGTGCGGACGAGGGCCGACGATCGACATGTCGCCCATCAGGACGTTGAAGAACTGCGGCAGCTCGTCGAGGCTGGTACGGCGCAGCACGCGGCCGAGCGGAGTGATGCGCGGGTCGCCCGCGTGCGCCTGGACGAAGTCGCTCGGCGACAGGTCGCTGAAGGTGCGCTGGGCCACCAGCGCCGCCGACGGCCGCAGCACCGCGCCGCGCGTTCCCAGGCGTTCGATCTCGTTGGTGAACCGTTCGATGCCCATCGCCACCGCCGCTTCGAGGCGCAGCGATTTGTGGCGGCGGCTGGCGCTGCGCTTCGCCGACTGCGCGACCTGCTCGCTCAGCTTCGGCTCGAGGGCGGGGCCTCCGTCGGATCCCTGAACAGCGACCGGCGTGCCGTGGAACATGGTGCGGAACTTGAAGACCTTGATGCGCTTCCCGTTGAGGCCGTGGCGCTCCTGGATGAAGAACACCGGGCCGGGGCTGGTGAGCTTCACCAGCCC
>JACDEN010000461.1 GCA_013816415.1 Planctomycetota bacterium | reverse complement strand
GGCGAAGGCGGTCGACGTCATCGCGCGCTACAGCACCGGGTCGGTCAATGACGGGGGCCATGACGAGTATGCGGTCGACGAGGCGGTGCCGTCGCAGCGTCCCGATCTGATCGGGAAAGTGCTGCCGCAGACGCGCTTCCTGTCCTCCGACGGCGAAGTCATCGACCTCGCGAGCTTTGCCGGGCAGAAGCCGGTGGTGATCGTGCTGCTGCGCGGATTCGCCGGGCAGGTGTGCCTTTACTGCGCGGCGCAGACCGCGGCCCTGTGCAACCGGATCACCGAGCTGCAGAAGGCCGGCGCCGAGGTGGTGGTGGTCTATCCCGGCCCAGCGGAATCGATCCCGACCTTCCTGCAGGCGGTGCAGACGCTGCGCAAGGATCCGCCGCCGGTGACCGTCGCGCTCGATGTCAGCCTGCTGCTGGTGCGCGCGCTGGGGGTCGAGGACAACCTCTCGCGCCCGACGTCGGTGATCCTCGACCGCGCCGGCAAGGTCAGCTACGTCTACGTCGGAAAGACCATCGCCGATCGGCCGTCGGTCGATGATTTGTTGCACGAACTCGCCAAGAACGTGAAATGAGCCGATAACCGATGGCACCCGGCGTCCCTACCTGCCCGTCCGCGCCGCGCCCCCTTCCCGGTGGAGGCGCATGACCGCACGGCACGACAAGACGATCGTGCAGAGCGAGGCGCAGAAGAAGGCGGCCGACATGTCGGCGACGTCTGCGACCGTCGGCCAATTGTCGCTCACCGGGCCCACCGGGGCCGCGCCGCCGCGGGTCGACGTGGCTCCGCCGACCATCCCCGACGTCACCATCGAGAAGGAGATCGGCCGCGGCGGCATGGGTGTCGTCTACCGCGGACGGCAACCGTACATCGATCGCAATGTCGCGGTGAAGCTGCTGCTGGTCGACAAGGGCAAGACCGGCGACGAATTCGTCAAGCGCTTCCAGCGCGAAGCGAAGATCCTGGCCGGGCTGTCGCATCCGCACATCGTCGCCTGCTATCAGGCCGGACTGACCGCCGACGGCAATCCCTACCTGGTGATGGAATTCATCGACGGGCCGAACCTGCGCGAGCACGTGTCGAAGCACGGTCCGCTCGCGCCGGCCGACGCGATCGCGGTGGTGCGCGATATGTCGCGCGCGCTCTCGCACGCGCACGCTTCGGGCATCATCCATCGCGACGTCAAGCCCGAGAACGTGCTGCTCGCGCCGACCGGTAAGCCGGGACAGGCGTTCCCGTGGACAGCCAAGCTGGTCGACCTCGGGCTCGCCCGCCCCAGCGCGAAGGAGGACGGCGGCGAGATGAACCTCACCATGCAGGGCATGCTGATGGGCACGCCGGCGACGATGGCCCCGGAACAGTTCGACGATCCCGACCACGTCGACTACCGCGCCGACATCTACGGCCTCGGCTGCGTGCTCTACCACGCCCTTACCGGGACCCCGGCGTTCAACAGCCGCACCCTCGGCGAGATCGTCAGCAGCAAGGTCTCGGGAACGATCCCCAACCCCGCCGTCCTGCGCAACACCATCCCGCGCGAGGTCGCCGACCTGGTGACGAAGATGCTCGCGCGCGACCGCGCCGCGCGACCGCAGAGCTACGAGGAGCTGATCGCCACCTGTGATCGCCTCGCCGGGCAGCGGCCGGCGCCGAAGCAGGGATCAGCAGCGATGTGGTGGTCGGGCGCGGTGATCGTGCTGCTGATCGGCGTCGGCGGCGTCTTCCTCGCCAGCCGCGGTCCGAACACCGCGGCGCCGTCGACACCGCTGGCAACGACCCCAGAGCGATTCCCGGGAGGTACCGGGGTTGCGGCGCCCACGCGCATCGAGACTCCTGCATCCGCATCCCCGGAATTCGGCGAAGCATCATCGCTGTTCGGCGACGCCCACGATCAGGTGATGAGCAGCTGGAAGCTGGGCGATGGAGCGATGTGGACACCGTCCGAGGATATCCCGAACGCCATCTCCGGAGCGGAAGGCGTCGTGAGCCATGCGTTGAATCCCCCACCGTGGCGCATCGAGGGCACGCTGATCCCGGGAACAAGCCTGTCGCTCGGATTCGGCGTGGCCTCCGCGGATGGCGAGGCGATCACCGTCCATCTGAAGAATCTGATCGAAACCATCCAAGGGCTGAGCGAATCCGGGCACTTCCCAGACGTTCTCAATGGTCCAGTCGAGGACCACGTGAGCCTGCGCCCGGCCACGAGCTACCCGCTGGTTATGACCCTGATCGGCAAGAGGCTGGAGATCACCCTGGGGGGTAAGGACTTCAAGCCGGTGCAGGTGGCTGCCGTTCCGACGACCTTCTTCCTCACCGTCAAGCCAGCCGGTCCCAAGCCCGCCGCGGTGTCCGACCTGACCGTGCGCTCACAGAAATGATTCCTGAAAGGATCGTGATGTCGTTCCAACGCGTCGTCATCGGAGTCGGAGCCCTCGGGCTCGCCGCCGCTTCGCTCCCCGGCGTCGAACTCGTCGACGGCTTCACCCTCGGCGGCTACGGCGAAGCGTTCGCCCAGGCGGGTCATCGCGACCAGGGCAGCTGGCGGAACGAGTCCGGCGGCGACGAATGGTACATGCATTTCCCGAGCGACGCGGCGATCAAGTTCGGCTACCATGTCGACGAGTTCACCCTGCGTGCCGATCTCATCGCTTCCAGCCAGCCGCAGTTCGGCAACACCACGCTGCTCGAGCAGGCGTTCGTGGATTGGCGGTCGAGCAGCGTCCTGACCATGCGCGCCGGACGTTTCCAGACCACGTGGTTGGGATGGGAAGGCTTCCATACCCCCGAGCTGTGGCGCGTGAACCATTCCGCGGCGTGGGATTGGAACGTCCAGAACCACGGCCTCGGCCCTGCGCGGCCCTTCGTCACCGACGGCATCGGCGCCCTGCTCACCGCTCCCGATGCGCCGTTCACCGCGCAGTTCTTCATCGCCGACGATCTGCTCGGCGACGCTCCCGGGCAGAAACCGAGCGACAAGGCGGTCGGCGCGAGCTTCGCCTACAAGCCCAAGGGCATTGGCCGGCTCGAGCTCGGCCTCGGCTTCGATCCGAATTCGAGCATCACCGCCAATGGCAAGGGCAGCAATTCATTCGCCATCGACCTCAACGCCGACATCACGGCGATGCAGACGAAGGGCTGGTTCTTCGCCGGCGAGCTGCAGATCCATCGCCATCCCAAGCTGGCGGTCGGAACGCAGGTTTACGGCAACGACCTGATCGCGCTGGCGATGGCCAACTACGCGTTCCTGCCCGGCAAGGCCTCGGCCACGGTGATGATCGACTTCGTCGAGCGCGGCTTCAGCGCCTCGCGCAACGAAGTCATGGAATACGCGGTCGCCGTCCTCACCCGGCCGCACCGCCAGGTGCTGCTCAACGGCGAAGTCTTCTACTGGGACGAGACCGCGCGCGATTCGGATTCGGTCGGAGTGGCGGCCGTGGTGTTGGTGAATTTTCCGTAGGAAAATTCAGGGTTGGTGGTTTGTGGTTGGTGGTTGGTGGTTGGTGGTCAAC
>JACDEN010000460.1 GCA_013816415.1 Planctomycetota bacterium | reverse complement strand
ATCCAGGCGTGCCGGGTCCACGTCGATGGCGCGCTTTGCAAACATTATCATCGCGGCGTGGGCTCCGATGCGGTGGTCACATTGGACGGCGCGGTGGTCACCGACGGCATCGATGACAGCGTGCTGATCTGCCACAAGCCGGCCGGCGTCGCCTGCAGCCATCTGCCGGCCGACGCGCCGCTGCTCTACGACCTGGTTCCGCCGGCGTGGCGGCATCCGGATCTGCAGGCCGCGGGGCGTCTCGATCGCGACACCACCGGCCTGATCGTGCTGACCATCGACGGCGCGCTGATCCAACGCCTGACCTGGCCGGTGCGCGCGCTGTGGAAACGCTACCGCATCCGCTTCGTCGGAGAGCTGCTGCCGGCTGCGCGGGGGCTCGTGGCATCGGGCTTGACCCTGCCGGACGATCCGCTGCCCTGCCTGCCCGCCCGACTGCTGGTGCCGGACGATGACGAGGGCGGCGCGACTGGACCCGAACGCGAGGCCGTGCTCGAGCTCTGCGAAGGGCGCCATCACCAGGTGAAGCGCATGATCCGCGCGCTCGGCGGCCGCGTCACGGGGCTGCACCGCGACCGCATCGGCGACCTCGATCTCCCCTCGGACCTCGCGCCCGGCGCGATGCGGCCGGCCACTGCCGCCGAACTCGCGCGGAGGCCCGAGGCACGGATGCCCGAGGGAAGCCCCGAGCGCCATCCGTGACCCTGGGTCCGTGCAGCATCGCCCAAGTATCTGCCGATCCCCGGCGGGGATGGGCTAGAATGCCTGACCTGGAGCACCGTCATGAAACTGATCAGACACCCCTTTCGCGATCTCCTTCTGTACTGGGTCGGCCGCCGCATGTGGCGTCGTCACGAAGCCAAGAAGGCGCAGAAGCGACCCTGAGCCAGGCCGCTCGACACTGGACGGTGGTGTCTGGTAGACGCAGGGCCGATCAGGCGGTGCGTGTCTGCGCCATCTTGCGGAGATCGTCGATGCCGTAGCGCAGGCCGGCCAGCCGATCCAGGCCGTATCCGGCGCCCATCGCACAGTGGCGGTGCGGGTCGCCTCCGAGCACCCGCACCAGGTCTGAAACATACAGTCCCCACGCCATGACCTCGACCCATCGGTCGTCGACGCGCACGTCCAGGCTCCACGCCGATGAGCACATCGGATAGGTGACCGGAGAGATCCTCAGTTCGCGCCCGGGCACCACAGCATGGATCGAGCGCAGCACGCGTCCTGCCATTTGCCATTCGTCGATCCGGTCGCGATCGTCCAGCAGGAACGATTCCGCCTGATGAAAGGCATCGAGATGGGTCGCGTCGACGGTGTCCGCGCGGTAGACCTTCCCGGTCGCGATCAGGCGCAGGGGTTTGCCTCTATAGCGGACGGTCATCAGCACCGGCAGCGTGAGGTCGTAGCGCAGCACGCGATCGTCGTCGATGCGCTGCAGCGTGTCCATCGGGACATACACGGCGTCGACCCCGATGGCCCGGCGGGCCTCGGCCAGATCGACGATCTCGGGCAGTTCGACCTGCGTGTGCTCCGGATAGGCCTCACGCAGCGCATCGAAGGTACGCGCGACGGGATTGTCGGGCACCTCATGCAGACGCGGACGCGCCAGCAGTTCGACGATGCGTTCCGGCAGGTTTCGACGCAAGTCGGTGATTCCCTGTGATTCGTCCATTTCGATCTCCTTGCGTAGGTGGTCGCGGATGCGCTGCAGTCGCTTACGCATCGCTGGTTCGCTGATGCGGCTCTCCGCCGCGAGGCGCGGGATATCCCATCCGCCGTGGTAACGGCGATCGCAGAGAGAGCGATCGACGGCGTCGAGGGTCAGCATCGCTGCGGCGAGCGCGCGCCGCTGCCGGTCGTTCCAATGGTCTTCGGTCGCGTCGAGGGCTGGCGGATCATATGGAGCCTCCAGCGGTACGAGGGTGCCGCGGCGGCTGCGGCGCGCGTTGCGGGCGACGCCAATCGCGATCGCGCGCAGCCAGCCCGGGAATGCCGCCGGCTCCTCGAGATCCGCGAGGCGCCTGAAGGCGCGGATATAGGTGTCCTGCACGACATCCTGGGCATCCTCCTCATCGCGAAGGATGCGCAGGCAGATCGCATGCACCATGCTCTGCGTCGAGACCACGAGATCCCCGTAGGCCGCGAGGTCGCCGGCGCGGGCACGCGCGATCAGATCGGGGATGTCCATGGCGGTCTCGACGGTCAGCATTGGCATTCTGCCAGGAAGTCACCGGCCATGCCCTGGTGTGACCGGAAATCCGGCGAGTGCCGCCTGGGCACGAGCGTGACCACGTAAGTCGAGTGGACAGATGGTCGCACGCAGGATGACCCGCTGGAGTCACCAGTGTTCGGTCACGCCGTAGCCGACCCAATACCCAGCGAGGATCGACGCTCCCGCGAGCACGCCGCCGACCACGGTGCGCGTGAGGCGCAGTCGCCGGGTCTGGAAAGCGGCAGCGGCGATCGCCGCCGCGATCAGGAATTCGCCGACGATGATGTAATAGGGCGTGTGCAGGAACATGCGGCAGTCGCGGTAGCGCCACCAGTGGATGCGCAGCGCCATCTCCTCGTAATACGGGATGTTGACCGCTCCGAGCAGCGCGATCAGCAGATACCCGAGGAGGCCGAAGCGGTCGACCAGGCGCATTCCGAGGTAGCCGAACTGCACCGCGACGACCTCCCAGGCGAGCGGCATCCACAGCGGCGAACGCCATAGCTGCGGCCCGCCGCCATACGCGTAGTCCAGGGTGCCGGTGCTCGGGACCAGCCAGGCGTCGGCGACGAGTTCCACCACCCCGGCGATCAGGCCGAAGAGCAGCAGGTGCGCCATCAGCCGGTCGCGGTGGCGGATCGCGAAGCCGATCAGCAGCAGGTTGTCGACGAGGTTCAACGCGAGTCCGGTGCGCCAATCGGAATCCGGCACCAGCACCAAGGCCGCGACCACCACGATGTTGAGGACGATGGTGAGCGCGACCACCCGCAGGCGCGCGCGATCGATGGCGAGTGGAATGGGCTTCACACCCTGTGCGACCGTCATGTCGGCCTCCCGATCACGCTAGGACGCCACAACACCGAGGACAGCCGCTTTTGGCGTCAGTTCACTTCTTCCAGAACCGGTAGGCGACCAGCGCGTGCAGCGCGATCAGCCCGTGCCGCAGCGAGATCTTCTTGCCGTCGTCGCGGCCGCGGGGGCGGTAGCTGATCGGCACCTGGCGGATGGCGAGCCCGCGACGCAGGCATTTCACCGTCAGCTCGATCTCGACCTCGAAGTGGTCGCTGACCAGCACCAGACCGGCGAGCGACCGCCGCGAGAACACCTTGTAGCACACGAACACGTCGCGCAGCCGGGCGCGGAACAGCAGGTTGGTGGTGAGGGTCAGCACGCGGTTGCCGATCAGCGGCAGCGCGAATTCCCACCGGCGCGTCGGCCGCCGCGGGCGCGCGCCGAACACCACCGCGCATTCGCCGGCGAGGATCGGCGCGAGCAGCCGCGGATAGTCGTTCGGGTCGTATTCGAG
>JACDEN010000459.1 GCA_013816415.1 Planctomycetota bacterium | reverse complement strand
AACCAACCCCATTCCTGCAACCACCCATCGGCTGTCGACGTCGGACGTCGGACGTCGGACGTCGGACGTATCCACCCATGACCACCCCGAAACGCGATCGCGACAATCCCACCCGCCACATCTTCATCACCGGGGGCGTCGCCAGCTCGCTTGGCAAGGGCATCGCCTCGGCCTCGATCGGGCGGCTGCTGATCAACATGGGCTTCCGGGTGCGCATCCAGAAGCTCGACCCCTATCTGAACGTCGATCCCGGCACCATGAATCCGTTCCAGCACGGCGAGGTCTACGTCACCGACGACGGCGCCGAGACCGATCTCGACCTCGGGCATTACGAGCGCTTCCTCAACCAGCCATGCTCGAAACACTCGACGGTCACCGCCGGGTCGATCTACCAGACGGTGATCCAGAAGGAGCGTGCCGGCAAGTACAACGGCGGCACCGTGCAGGTCATCCCGCACGTCACCGACCAGATCAAGGAGACGATCCGCGCGCTCGACGCGCCCGACGTCGACGTGGTGATCAGCGAGGTCGGCGGCACCGTCGGCGACATCGAAGGCCTGCCGTTCATGGAGGCGGTGCGCCAGTTCGCCCACGAGACCGGGCGCGCCTACACCTGCTTCGTGCACCTCGCCTACATCCCGTTCATCCGCGCCGCCGGCGAGATCAAGACCAAGCCGGCGCAGCACTCGGTGCAGAAGCTGCGCGAGATCGGCATCATCCCCGACTTCATGATGTGCCGCTCCGAGAAGGGCCTGACCAAGGACGTGCGCGAGAAGCTGTCGCTCTTCTGCAACGTCGAGACCGCGAATGTCATCGACCTCGCCGACGTGCCGGTGTCGGTGTACGAGGTGCCCCAGGTGCTGGTGAAGCAGGATGTGCACACCCTGCTGTGCAAGCGCCTCGGCCTGCCGGCGCGCGAGTGCGACATGAAGGCGTGGGACCTGATGGTCAGCCACATCAAGAAGCCCAAGGACACCGTCACCATCGCTCTGGTGGGCAAGTACATCAACCACCAGGACGCCTACAAATCCGTCACCGAGTCGATCGACCACGCGGCGTTCTCGCACCTGCTGAAGGCGAACATCGTGCGCATCGAGTCAGACAGCCTCGAGAAGGACGACGCCTGGATGGAGAAGCTCAAGGGCATCGACGGCATCGTCGTGCCCGGCGGCTTCGGCAAGCGCGGCTTCGAAGGCAAGCTGCGGGCGATCCGCTTCGCGCGCGAGAGCGGCGTGCCGTACCTCGGCCTGTGCCTGGGCATGCAGGCCGCATCGATCGAGTTCGCGCGCAACGTGCTCGGCCTCGCCGACGCCAACTCGACCGAAATGAACGAGAAGTCGAAGGATCCGATCATCGTGCTGATGGATTCGCAGCGCGACGTGGTGCAGATCGGCGGCACCATGCGCCTGGGCACCTATCCCTGCACGCTGACCAAGAAGACCAGCCGCACCTCGCGCTGCTACAAGGAGGTCGACGTGGTGCTCGAGCGCCATCGGCATCGCTACGAGTTCAACAACGCCTACCGCCAGCAGTTCGAGCAGGCAGGCATGCAGTTCACCGGCCTCTACATCCCGGACGCGGCGGCTCCCGACAACTCGCTGGTCGAGATCATCGAATTGAAGGACCACCCGTTCTTCCTCGCCACCCAGGCGCATCCCGAGTTCAAGTCCAGCCCGGTCGAGCCCCACCCGCTGTTCCGCGGTTTCCTCGGCGCGGCCTGGAAGCACAAGACCAAGGGCCAGGTCGACGGCGAGGGCATGCACACGATCTCGGCCGAAGGCTGATCGGCGGCAGGTGCCAGGCTGTTGTTTTCCAACAGCCTGCTAGCGTACACGCGTGGAAGTCCCATCGCCCCGATCGCTGACGCCGCGCCTGTCCGCCTGGCTCGAACGCCTCGGCGACCGCGCCAATCCCATGCTGGTGCGCTGTGTGCGCCAGGAACTGCGCAGCCGCGCCTTCATCGGATCGTTCAGCGTCCTGCTGCTGGTCTCGGTGATCGCCGCGTGCATCGCGGCGTGGGTGTCGATGACCGCGATCGGGTCGAGCTCAGAGAAGACCGGCCGCGGATTGTTCGGGGTCCTGGCCTGCGCCTGGAGCTGCGCGGTGGTGGTGATCCAGGGCATGAACACCTTCCGCGCGGTCAGCCAGGAGCGCAACGACGACACCTGGGACCTGGTCGACCTCACTGGCATGGGGCCGCGGCGCATCCTGCGCGGATTGATGCACGCCAATCTCGTGCAGGGGATCCTGTTCACCGCGCCGATCGCGCCGTTCCTGGTCATGGCCTACATGCTGCGCGGCCTCGATCTGCTCACCATCGTGTTCGCGCTGGTGATCGTGCCCTTCGGCGCGGTCGCCGCGTCGTCGATGGCGGTGATGACGGCGAGCCTGTCGCAGCAGAAGGCCAGCCGCGCCGCGCTCGGCGGCGTGCTCGGGATGGTGCTGATCGGCTTCTGGCTGACCTCCTTCAACTTCTGGTTCATCGGCTTGGACAGCCTCGACCAGTTCCTGACCGAGCTGCGCCGCGGGAACGGCGAGGTCTGGATCTTCACCGCGCTGATGCTGGACATCTGGCTGGTGGGAGTGGTGTTCATGCTCGTCCTGAGCGGCTCGCTGCTCAGCCATCCGGCGGCCAACCGCTCGACCGGACCGCGGGTGATGGCCGCGGTGGTGTGGGTGAACGCGCTGCTGTGGGTCGCAGGGTGGATCATGTGGCGGCTGGCGACCGGGGGTTCGGAATACCAGCTCCGCGAATGCGCGGAATTCTCCGGCGCTTTCACCCTGTGCTCGCTGTGGTGGGTGTGCCTGGTCTCGGTGTTCACCGTCACCGAGGACCACGAACTCTCGCCGCGGCAGGCGCGCTCGATCACCTCGGCGCGCGGCTGGCGCCGCGTCGCGATGGCCGCATTCGGTCCGGGTTCGAGCCGCGGCCGCCTGTGGTTCCTGGCGTTTTCGGCGCTGAGCATCCTGCTCGGCTTGGCCGGACTGGCAGCCACCTCCTCGGAGCTGATGGCGCCGGTCCTCGGCGCCTGGTTCTCGCTCTGCTACTTCGCGATCCTGGTGGTGGTGACCGATGCGCTGTATCGCG
Organism: Planctomycetota bacterium; assembly: GCA_013816415.1. GTDB lineage: Bacteria > Planctomycetota > UBA11346 > UBA11346 > UBA11346 > JACCZE01. The sequence goes on along the minus strand of JACDEN010000459.1, from coordinate 427 downwards.
GACCGTTCCGCGCGGTGTTCGACACGCCGGCGATGCGCCGGGTGTGCCTGGTGCTGAGCCTGCTCGTCTGGGGATTGGTGCCGATGCTGCTCGGCCTGTTCCTCGATTCGTCGAACGCGCCCAACGAGACGTTCTCCAACTCGATCGCGTGCATGGTCTCGCCGTTCACCGGAGCCTACACGCTCGCCACCGCGAACGGCGACCATCCCATCGCGACCGTGACGGTCAGCCTGGTCGGCATCGCGGCGCTGGTCCTGCTCGGCTACCAGGGAACGCGCCTGGCACTGGTGACCCGGCGCGTCACCGCCGACAACGCGGGCCGGCCCACGCACGTCAGATGAGCGCCCATGCCGGCCTGGGATGAGGCGCAGGTCGCCGATGCTGCGCGCCGGGTGCGCCTGTCGGTCGATCCGCGGCGGCGCCGCCA
>JACDEN010000052.1:7163-10485 GCA_013816415.1 Planctomycetota bacterium | reverse complement strand
GATGAAACCACTGCCACTGCTCGACAGCCTGCTCTCGCCCGCCGACCTGCGCAGGTTCTCGAAGGAACAGCTCGCGCAGATCGCCGAGGAGATCCGCTACCGCATCAAGGAGACGGTCAGCGAGCACGGCGGGCACCTGTCGTCCAATCTCGGCGTGGTGGAACTGACCCTGGCCCTGCACCGGACCTTCGACTTCAGTTCCGATCGCCTGCTGTGGGACGTCGGCCATCAGGCCTACGTCCACAAGCTGATCACCGGCCGCGCCGCGGTGTTCCATACCAATCGCCAGCTGGGCGGCATCTCCGGTTTCCCCGATCCCAAGGAATCCCCGTTCGACATCGCCAAGGTCGGCCACAGCTCGACCGCGATCTCGACCGGCGTCGGCGTGTCGGAGGGCTACCGCAAGCTCGGCCAGCACCGCAAGACCGTGGTCGTGGTCGGTGACGGCGCGCTCACCGGCGGCATGGCCTTCGAAGGTCTGATCAACGCCGGCGAATTGAAGAGCGACCTGCTCGTCGTGCTCAACGACAACGGCAACTTCATCGACGCCCCGGTGGGGTCGCTGCACACCCATCTCGACCGCATCCGCACCGGTCGGCTCTACAATCACCTGCGCCAGCGCATGGCGCGGATCCTCAAGAAGATGCCGTACGGGCAGAACCTCGAGCACCTCGCCGAGAACCTCGAGCTCGCCGCCCACAAGTTCATCTCGCCCGGCTACATCTTCGAGGACCTCGGCTTCCGCTATTTCGGCCCGGTCGACGGCCACGATGCCGCGGCCATCGAGGAGGCGCTCGGCCGCGTCGCCCTGTTGAAGGAGCCGGTGCTGCTGCATGTGCTGACCAAGAAGGGCGGCGGCTGGCAGCCGAGCGTCGACGACCCGTTGAAGTTCCACGGGCCGAAGGGATTCGATCTCGATACCGGGCTGTTCATCCCCAAGCCGGCGGGCGGCAAAACGTATTCCCAGGTCTTCGCCGATTCGCTGATCGAGCTGGCCCGCGAGGACGATCGCGTGGTGGGCATCACCGCCGCGATGCCGTCAGGCACCTGCCTGCGCGAGTTCGGCAAGATCTTCCCCGATCGCATGTACGACGTCGGCATCTGCGAGCAGCACAGCTTCGGCTTCGCCGAGGGCCTCGCCGCCTCGGGGATGCGGCCGGTGGTGGCGCACTATTCGACCTTCGCCCAGCGCGGCTTCGACCAGCTCTTCCAGGAGGTCGTGGTCCAGCGCAACCTCGGCATCATCATCACCCTCGACCGTGCCGGCATGGTCGGCGAGGACGGCGAAACCCACCAGGGCCTCTACGACATCGCCTGGAGCCGCACGCTGCCCGGGCTGGTGCTGATGGCGCCGAAGGACGGCGGCGAATTGCGCGCCATGCTGCGCTGGGCGCACGCTGAGCGCTGTCGTCCCGATGTGCGCGCCGCCGGATACTGCCTGCGCTATCCCCGCGAAGAGGTTCCCGCGATCGCGTGGACCACCGCGCCCGAGCAGCCCGTCGTGCGCGGCAAGGCCGAAGTGCTCACCCGCGCGACGCTCGCACCCGGCGGACAGTCGCCGCTGATGATCTGGGCCTACGGCGCGATGGTGCGCATCGCCTGGAACGCGCTCGCATCGCTCGGCGCGGACGCCGCCGGCGTCACCCTGGTCAACGCGCGCTTCGCCAAGCCGCTCGACACGCAGCTCCTGGCCGAGCTCGCGGCGTCGCACGCGCAGCTGCTCACGCTCGAGGACCACGCGCTGATGGGCGGATTCGGCGCGGCCGTCGCCGAGTCGGTGGTCGATCAGGGACTGACGATCAAGATGACGCGCGGCGGCGTGCGCGACGAGCTCGTGCCGCACGCCGGACGCGACCAGCAGCTGGCGGCGCACGGACTCGATCAGGCCGGTGTCACCAGACGCATCTCCGAGATGCTCGGTATCGGCGGCTCGCAGGCGATCAGGTTTCCCAGGACGGGCTGAACTCCGGTGGGAAGTCGCTTCGCCGTGGGTGAGTGATGACGATGGACGGTGATCAGAAGTCAGGCTTCGGCGCGGGCCCTGGACCTGCGCCGAAGGACTTCAACGCCCCTGCCAATTCCCTGCACGTCCTCGCTGAATCGTATGGCATCAGCAGGATTGCTCCATGACCCCAGGGGGCCACGGATCCCTCGCCGTGAGCGGCTGCGACTGATCGGAGACACGCGCAGAAGTCTTCGCTGGTGGGATTGCCGGCGGTCGATGGGCGCTCGATCCACAGTGCTTTCCAGGGACGCGGATAGGCGGTTCGCGGCGCGACGAGGATGACACCGTCCATGGACTGGTAGTCGGCGTCGAGCGAGTCCGCGAGCCGTGAAAGGACCACGTTGGCGCGTTCCTCCGGCCCGGGAGCCGGCACCAGCAGCGCATCGGCCTCGAGCAGTTTCGCCGCCATCAGGAGCGGCACTCCGATCGCGCGAAACCGGTCGACGAGCCGACGCGTCGACGCGGGTTCCGGTGACGGCGGCAGCGGAACGGACAAAGAATGATAGATCGCCTGGTTGTGCTCCTTTTGCACGCCATCGGGTTCCACGCCGTCATCCACGACCAGATCCTGATCATCGTGCAGCGGAGCGTTGCTGCGCAGAAACGTGAGCAGGCGCTCGACCTGATGGTGATGGTGCTGGCTGCCCGTGACGATGAGGGCCTCACCGTAGCTCGTGGATGTGCCCTCGGCGCAGGCCAGCACCCGCAGCGCCTCGTGCTTGGCAGGACCGTCAGCCCCCGTGCACAGGTCGCGCATGTCGTAGAGCTTGGTGATGCGTGCCGGCGTCGCGGATCGTTCGATCATCAGGGTCTCGCGCGGTCCACCCCAGGAACGGAACCAGGTCAGGCAGCCGAGCTGCCAGGCCGCCAACCGCAGGTCGCGCCGGGCATTGACCGGCCCAGGCGGGAGTGCGACCGCCATCGGTCCGAGGCTGATCACGAGCGCCTCGTCGCCGTTCCGAGTCTCCATCCCGGCCGTGATCGATGCGAACGTGCACGTGGACCACGTCCCTCGTGTCTCCAGCGATGGCGCTGGCTGCACGTCGGCGGCCCGGATCGTCGGCCAGGCAGCTCCTGCGAGCATGACGAGGGCGGTGGCGGCGAGGGCGCATTTGGCGATCAGCATGGTGGTGGCTACCTGGTGGGTGAGGCCGAACCTCGAGGTGAGGATGGTTCCGGCGCCGCGGCCTCACCCTCGAGGCCGATCAACCTACATCCGCTCCGGATGCTCGAGCAGTTCCCCGATCCCGTTGAGCAGCCGACCCGCCGCGCCGCCGTCGGCGATGCGGTGGTCGAAGGTCAGGGTCAACTCGGATT
>JACDEN010000052.1:0-7153 GCA_013816415.1 Planctomycetota bacterium | reverse complement strand
GTACTTGCCTCGAAACTGGCAAAGTTGATTCTCTCCAGTCCCTTAGCGGATATCCCGCCTTCTGGCCTTCTGGCCTTCTGGCCTTCTGGCCTTCTGGCCTTCCGGCTGGCTACAGCTTTTCGGGATGCTCCAGCAACTCGGCGACGTGGTGCAGGAGGCGCGCGGCGACGCCGCCGTCGGCGATGCGGTGGTCGAAGGTCAGGGTCAACTCGGATTCGCGGGCGCGGTCCCAGCTCTTGGTCGCGGGATTCCAGTCCGGCACATTCTTCACCGCGCCGATGCCGAGGATCAATCCCTGGCCGGGCAGGGGGATCGGCGTCGCCCAGGTGAGGCCGAAGGTGCCGTAGTTCGAAACCGTCGCCACCGCGTCGCCGGCATCGCTGACGCGCCCATCGCGGCCCTTGGCGATGACGTCCTCGACCATGGTCGTCAGCTTCGCGAGGTCGATCGACTCGACCTTCCGTACCACCGGGGTGAGCACGCCGTCGGTGATCTCGACCGCGACGGCGAGGTCGATGGTCGACGGGGTGAGCAGGCGGTTGCCGAACAGGCGGCACGCCAGCGGATTGCCGGCCTTCAAGGCCAGCGCGAGTGCGCGCATGCAGTAGATGGTCGCGCTCGGCCGGCCCTCGACGGTGCGGCGGTGCGCGAGCAGCGCGTCCATGCGCACCGGGCGGGCGATGGTCGCGAGGGGGCGCGTCCACGAGCGCGTCATCGCGTTGGCGACCGCCTGGCGCACCGGGCTCATCGCTTCGCCCTGCGACAGGTAGTGGTCGATGTCCTCGGCGGTGATGCGTCCGTCGGCGCCTGAACCGGGGATCGTCGCCAGGTCGCTGACTTTCAATCCCGATTCGAGGAGCTTCGCGCGCACGCGCGGACTGATGAACGCGGATTCCCCGGAGGCCGCGCGCACCGCCGCGCGGCCGGAGTCGCGGCTCGAGAGATCGGTGGCGCCATGCGGGCGGTGCGGGCGCGCCAGCGGCTTCGCCTTGGGCGCGGTGCCGATGTCATGGACGTCCGATGGCACCGGCGAATCGCCGCCGGCGACCTCGAGGTACGCCAGCACATCGCCGACCGCGAGCTTGTGGCCGGGTTCAGCGCATTGTTCGGCGAGGATTCCCGCAGCCGGCGCGGCGACGGTCAGCAGCGACTTCTCGGTCTGGACCTCGACCAGCTCCTGTTCGGCCGCGACCTGGCTGCCCGGAGTGACCAGCCAGGCGACGACCGTCGCCTCCGCTGCGGATTCGCCGAACTGGGGCATGCGCACCGACAGCTTCATGGGCAGAACCTATGCCCTGCGAGCGGGAGTCCAATGCGGCAGAGCGGAAAGGACCAGGCCATCAGAACGCCATCGTCTCGAGCACGACGTCGGCGATGCGTTCGGCATCGGGATGGTGGGCGGCGAACAGATCCGGGTGGAAGGGGATTGGCGTGTCGAGCGCGCACAGGCGCCTCGGCGGCGCGTCGAGGTGGCTGAAGCCTTCGGACGACACCAGGGCCAGGACCTCGGCGGCGACGCCGCCGAAGGGCCAGGATTCGGTGGCCACCACCACCCGCCCGGTGCGCGCGACGGAATTCAGGATGGTCTCGGTGTCGAGCGGCCGCAGGCAGCGCAGGTCGATCACTTCGCAGTCGAGGTCGTGGTCGCGCGAGAGGATCTCGGCGGCGCGTAGGGCTTCGTGCACCATCCCGCTGTAGCTGATGATCGTGCAGTCGCCGCCGCCGCGGCGGATCGCCGCCGCGCCGAGCGGCAGGTGCTCGGCACGCGTCTTGTCGAAGTCCGCCTTGAGATGGTAGTAGAGGTACTTGTGCTCGCAGAACATCACCGGGTCGAGGCAGGCGATCGCGTCCTTGAGCATGAAATAGGCGTCGGCGACCGTCGCCGGCGCGACCACCACCAGGCCGGGGTGGTGCGACAGCCATGACTCGGGCATCTGGCTGTGGAACGGCCCGCCGCCCGGCGTGCCTCCGACCGGCAGGCGCGCGACGAACGGGCACGATCTGCCGGTGCGCCAATGGATGGTCGCCGCGTGGTTGACGAACTGGTTGAAGGCGATGGTCGCGAAATCGGCGAACTGGAATTCGATGACCGGACGCATGCCCTCGAGCGCGGCGCCGATGGCGATGCCCGCCATCGCGTCCTCGCTGATCGGGCTGTTCAGCACGCGGTCCTGGTGGCGCTCGGCGATGCCCTTGGTGACCTTGAACGCGCCGCCGAAGGCGCCGGCGATGTCCTGCCCATAGAGGAAGACGCGCGGATCCTCGTCGAGGCTCTCGCCGAGCGCGAGGCGGATGGCTTCGAGGTAGGCGATGGTCATGGGGAGACTCGGACGTCGGACGTCGGACAGTTGTCCTTCACGTTCTCACCTTCTTCAGATCCGGCTCAGCATATGCATTCCACGTCTCCTGTCCCGGATCGGGATCGGGTTCGGTCTGGGCCTGCTCGACCGCGGCGCTGATCAGGGTGCGGGCGTCTTCCCACAACCGTTCGATGTCCTGCTCGCTGAGCACACCCTGGATCTTGAGGGTGTTGCTGTCGAGCTGGATGCAGTCGCCAAAGCGGCTCTTGAGCTCGGGCGTGATATAGTCGGCGGGATCGTGGAGGCCGTGCCCGGCGAGGCGCAGCAGGGTGGCGACCACCATCTGCGGGCCCTCGCCGCGGCGTGCGCGGGCGACCGCGTCGCCGATCGCGGCCAGGCATGCAGCCGCATCGGTGCCATCGCACGATTGTCCGTTGAAGCCGTAGCCGGCGGCGCGGTCGACCAGGTCCTTGCAGGCATAGGTGCGGTCGTTGAAGGTCGAGTAGGCGACCTGGTTGTTCGCGACCAGCAGCACCATCGGCAGCTTCTCGACCGCGGCGGCATTCACCGCTTCGTGCAGCGCGCCGGCGTTCATGCCGCCGTCGCCGATCGACGCCATGCCGACGCACAGGTCGTTGCCGACCAGCTTCCCCTGGAAGCGTCGCGCCATCAGCATGCCGACCACCACCGACACCATGGCGCCCAGGTGCGAGATCATCGGCAAAAGGCCGAGGTCGATGTTCCCGCGGTGGATGTTCCCGTCGCGGCCGCGCATGCTGCTGGTGCGCTTGCCCATGCAGGTGCGCACCACGTCGATGATGGTCTCGCCGAACGCCAGCCGACCCGCCTGGTCGCGGATGAGCGGCGCGAAGACGTCACCGGGACGCAGCAGCATGCCGCCCGCGGCGCTGAAGGCCTCCTGCCCGCGCCCGGTGAACACGCTGCCCGGGACCAGGTTCTGCGCCTTGAGTTTGCACATGCGGTCGTCGAGCGCGCGCGCCAGGATCATCCAGCGCAGGTGGCGGACGCGGAGGTCGTTGATCGACGCGGGATCGGAGGCTTTCGGCGACGCGATGGACGGAAGCTTCTGGGGCTGGGGTTTCATGGTGAAGGTTCTGAGTTCTTGGTCCTGAGTCCTTGGTCGACCGGCGACTGCATCTTCAAAAGACCCAGAACGCAGGACTCAGTACGCAGTACGGCTGTCCTCACGTGACCCAGAACGCAGGACTCAGTACGCAGCACACTCCTCACGGACCCAGTACGCAGTACGGCTACCCTCATGTCCTCCCCCACGTCAGATAACACGCGCCCCAGGTCAGACCGCCGCCGAAGGCGGCCAGCAGGACGCGCGAGCCGGACTTCAGCCGGCCATCGGCGAGGGCGTCGGCGAGGGCGAGCGGAATGGTGGCGCCGGTGGTGTTGGCCATGCGATCGATGTTGATGACGACCTTGTCGGCCGAGAGGCCGAGGCGTTTGGCGGTGGGCTCGATGATGCGGCGGTTGGCCTGGTGCGGCACCAGCAGGTCGACGTCGGCGCCGCTGAGCCCCAGGGTGGTGAGCAGCGAGTCGCAGACCTCGGCCATGCGGCGGATCGCCTGTTGGAAGACCACGATGCCGTTCTGCTTGACGAACTGGTCGCCGCGCTCGAGCACCGCCGCCGACGCGACCATCGCTGAGCCGGAGGACGGGATGATGAGGTCGCCGCCGCCGCCCCCGTCCGAGTGCATCTCGAATCCGAGCACGCCGTGTCCGTCCGGCGATCCGGCCTCGACCAGCACCGCGCCGCAGCCGTCGCCGAAGAGGATGCAGGTGTTGCGGTCGCGGTAATCGACCACCGACGACATGATGTCGCCGCCGATCACCAGGATGCGTCGCGCATGCCCAGACTCGATGTAGGCGGTTGCGGCGCTGAGCGCGGCGACGAATCCGTTGCAGGCATTCAGCAGATCGAAGCCCCAGGCGTTCGCCGCGCCGATGCCATGCTGCACCAGGTTGGCGGTCGAGGGCATGACGTAGTCGCCGGTGATGGTGGCGACGATGATGCCGTCGATCTCGGCCGGTTGCACGCCCGCGTGATCGAGGCAGCGGCGCGCCGCGGGGATGGCGAGGTGCGACAGACCCTGGTCGGGAGGAGCGATCCGCCGCTCGCGGATGCCGGTCCGCGACACGATCCAGTCGTCGCTGGTCTCGACCATCCGCTCGAGTTCGGCGTTGGTCAGCCGGCGCTCGGGCAGGGCCGTGCCGACGGCGACGCACTGGGCTCGGGCACGACCACGGACAGTATGCGGCATCCACCTCTCCGAACACGACTTAGATAAACCGACCAGGCCCGGTCCGCGCACCAGCGGCGCACCCGCGAAGGGCGCGGAGTCTATGAATCAGCCCGCATGAGGCAACGGCCGCGGGATCTCTCGCGTGCCAGTCGGTCCAGGATGTCTCCAGCCAGCGTTGCGTGTTCGACGGGAACGTGGTCCAATGGACTCCATGCAACGCAGGACGTGGCGCTGGTGGATCGCGGGAAGCATCGTGTTCGCGTTGGGCGGCCTCGGCCTGGCCTACGCCGAGGCTCCGGCGCTGATCGCCCGTCATCTCGATCGGCGGCTTCCGCTCGACCTCGGGCACCGGCAGGTGATGACATCGGTGTCCACGTCGCCCCTTCCCGGCGCGTCGCAGATGACGCTGCGGCTCGCGCCTGGCCGCGCGCGTCGGCTGGCGAATTCCATCGACGGCATCTGGGTGCCGCCCGGCCTCATCCGCTCCGGAGCGACCTCCATCGGTACCGGTCGGCTGCCGCACGATCTGGTGAATTACAGTTGGCGGGTGGCCATCGAATCCGCAGCCACGCGCCCCGTGCTGGCCATCCGGCTGACGCGTGAGGAGGCGAACGACCTGTTCGATCCGTATCGCCGGATCCCCATCGACCGCGACCGGGGCATCGTCCTCACCTACGTGATCGACGATGCGGCGATCCACGATGACGACCAGACCGGACAGACGCGGTACCAGCGCAGGCTGCGCATCGACGCGGTCGGCGTGATGACCTTCCATTTGAAGTCGTTGCACGTCGATGTGCCGATCCGGCATCTGGTCGGGCACCTCGACTGGAACTTCCGGCCGGCAGGGGGACGACTGATCCCCGCCTGCACCGTCACCGTCGATTCGGTCGACGCCGACATGCCGCCGATCCCGTTCATGCCGAGCTCCGATCGCATCTGGCGCAAACTCGAGTCGTCGTTGACACGGAGCCTGACCAAGCATCTGGCGCGACACCCGCTGCCCGGCGGAGCTCCCATCGAGGCGTTGGTCGATGTCCAGATCGGCAACGGCGCGCAGGCTCCGCCGATCCTGCCGCGGATCGCCCACCCGCTCGCAGAATTGTAGCGAAGGAGGCCGGGGCGCGCATCGGTCGGGCGCCATTGCGGCTCGGCAGCGCGACCGTCCAATGCCGCCATGCATCCCGGGTCACGACCACCGCCAGACAAGGCTGAGCGTCCCCCGCGCTCCCTGCCGCCGTGGCTGGATCGTCTCGGCTGTCTCGACCACTTCACCCGGCCACCGCGCACGCGGCGCGGCAAGGGGGTCCTGCTCGCCCTGCTGCTGGTGGGCGGCGCGCTCGTCCTGCTGTACGTCCTCATGCCGGACATCGTCATGGGGTTCGCGCGCAGCTACCTGCCGCGGACCATCGAACAGGGCGTCGTGGTCACCAACGTCACCACCACCGCGGAAGGCTCGCCGGTGAACCTCGCGCTGTACATGCGGCCAGGCCGCACGCGTCGGCTGATCGGAGCGGTGCAGGGCGTGTGGCTGCCCCCGTGGTCGCTGCGCTCGGGGCAGAACGCCTCGGGCACCATGTCCACCGGCGATGACGGTCTGACCATGTCGTGGCGGGCGATGATCACCAATCGCGAGGACCACCCGATGGTGATCCTGCGGCTGACTCCCGCCGATGCGGCGGAGCTGATCGAGCCGTACAGCAACGTCACCCTCGACCGCGGCCGCGGCCTGGAATTCACCTACGCCATCACGCATGCCACCATCAGCGGCGAGACCGGTCCGGAAGAGCTCCCAGACGTGTGGAATCTGCGCGTCGAAGGCGAAGGGCGCATCGGCGTGGCGATGGGGGCCGCCAATTTCGAGGTCGAGGTCAAGCACATGGTCGGCCACCTGCGGGTGTGGTTCCACCGCGTCGAGCGCGGGTGGAATCCCGCGGCCTCGATGTCGATCGAGGTCATCGAAGCCGCGGGCAGCGATTTTCCCTTCATCACCTCGGCCTCGACCCGTCGGCAGCTCGAGACGGTGATCACCGCGAATCTCAAGAAGCGGCTGCAGGACATCGTGCTGCCGCCGTGGTTCCCGATCGACGTGGTGCTCGAGGGCCATATCGATGGCGATGCGCCCGCGGCCGCACGCAGCGTCCAGGCGGCGGTTGCACCGCAGCCTCCCGGTCAACACTAACGCCCCTCTCGCCGCGGTGGTCAGCCGCCGTCTTCTGTTGCCGCCGTCTTCTGTAGAAAGTGCCACATGTCCGTCCGCGTCCGCATCGCTCCCTCGCCGACCGGCGATCCCCATGTCGGCACCGCCTACATCGGGCTGATCAACTACTGCTTCGCCAAGAAGCACGGCGGGCGCTTCGTGCTGCGCATCGAGGACACCGACCAGAGCCGCTGCAGCGACGCGAGCGCGCGCGCGATCTACGAGAGCCTGAAATGGCTCGGTCTGCCCTACGACGAGGGTCCGGACGTCGGCGGCGACCGCGGTCCCTACGTGCAGAGCGAGCGGGTGAAGCTCGACATCTACCGGAAGTACGCCGAGCAGCTGGTCGAGCAGGGCGACGCCTACTACTGCTTCTGCAG
>JACDEN010000458.1 GCA_013816415.1 Planctomycetota bacterium | reverse complement strand
GGTGTGGGATTGAGCCACGAAAGATCAGACATTGCAGGGGCCGAGGGTTTTCATTCGCTCGAAGGCAATATGTGCGGCACCGCTATGCGAGGTGCTGACGCCCTGCCGGGGTCAAAGGCCACATCACGTGCAAAAGGATCGTATCGGAACCTGGGAGCTCTCGTGTCTGGCCGCCGGTGTCGCGTGCAGAGTACGGCGGTCCGCATCGGGAAGGCGAGGATGCCGTAGCCGATGATGTACGGGCACGAGAAGTCGGACCACGCCATAGTAGCTGTGAAGCCGGCGAACAAAGCGGAAAGGCCCTCTGCGGAGCGATCTGCGGCGGAGCCGAACGCAGCGGAGTCGGGGGAGCCAAGGGCGGGGACCAAGGGGAATGCGGACCAGCAAAGCACGCGCCGGACACAGAGTCGGGAAAGCGTGTCACAGGCGCTGGAACGCATACGGAAGGTTGCAAGGGAAAGGAAGAAGGAGAGGTTCACCGCGCTCTTCCATCACATCAGCACCGACTTGCTTGAAGAGGCGTTCTTCGAACTCAAAGAAGACGCCGCACCAGGCGTAGATCGGCTGACGTGGCGGACCTACGAAGCAGACCTTGACCGAAACCTCATTGATCTGCACGACCGGGTTCAACGGGGAGCATATCGGGCACTGCCGTCCCGACGGGTCTACATTCCCAAGCCGGACGGCCGGCTGCGCCCGCTGGCAGTCGCTGCCCTGGAGGACAAGATTGTCCAACGGGCGGTGGTTGCGCTGCTGAACGCGATCTACGAGGAAGACTTCCTCGGGTTCTCGTATGGGTTCCGGCCGGGACGCGGCACGCACGATGCGCTGGATGCGCTCTGTGTCGGGGTCCACAGCAGAAAGGTGAGCTACATACTGGACGCCGACATCCGATCGTTCTTCGATGAGATCAGTCAGGACTGGCTGGTCCGCTTCCTGGAGCATCGGATCGGCGACCGGCGCATCATCCGCCTGATCCAGAAATGGCTGAAGGCGGGCGTTCTCGAAGCCGGGGTCGTATCGGTCAGTGACAGGGGGACGGGGCAGGGATCGGTGATCTCACCGCTGCTTGCCAACATCTACCTGCACTACGCCCTCGACCTCTGGGCCACGCGCTGGCGACGGCGCAAGGCTACGGGCGATATGATCATCGTGCGCTATGCCGACGACTTCATCATCGGGTTCCAGCACGAGATCGACGCCCTGCGCTTCTTGGATGAGATGCGCAACCGGTTGGGGGAGTTTGCGTTGTCGCTGCATCCTGAGAAGACCCGGTTGATCGAGTTCGGACGCTTTGCGGCGGAACGCCGAAAGCGACATGGGCTCGGCAAGCCGGAGACCTTCAACTTCCTGGGCTTCACTTTTGTCTGCGGCAAGACCCGCGCGGGTAAATTCCAGCTTCGGCGGAAAAGCCGGCGGGACCGCATGCAGGCGAAGCTGAGGATGATCAAGGATGAGCTGCGACTTCGCATGCACCAGCCGATCCCCGATCAGGGACAATGGCTGAGGCGGGTCGTCCGCGGCTATTTCAACTACCACGCCGTGCCGACCAACGCGCGTGCGCTAGATGTGCTCCGGCATCATGTCACCGACCTCTGGCGGCGCACGCTGCGGCGTCGTGGCCAAAAAGATCGGACCTCATGGGCGCGGATGACGACCCTGGCGGACGCATGGCTCCCGAAACCGAACATCCTCCATCCTTGGCCGAGCGATCGTTTTGCCGTCACACACCCGAGGTGGGAGAAGCTATGGGGTGGGCGACGGAGGTCGTGGCACCTTCATCGTTCATACGAACTGATGGAGGTTGCCCCGTGGCCCAAGTCAATGATCTCAGCCGAAGCCTGACCGCGTTTGATCCGAACTCGACCTTGGTGGTGGTCGTCGAGATGAGCAAGGCTAGCTGGCTGGTGAGCGGCGCTGTTCCCGGCGTCGAGCGCCAGCCGTTGAAGAAATTGGAGCCGGATGCGACGGAACTGTTGCGCTTGGTCGAGCGGTGGCGGAACGAGGCGGTGCGTGCTGGCCGGCCGATCAGCCGGATCGCGCTGGCCTATGAGGCTGGCCGTGACGGCTTCTGGCTGGCGCGCTGGCTCATTGCTCGCGGGATCGAGGCGCATGTCATCCATTCGGCAAGCGTTGCGGTGTCACGCGAGCGCAAGCGGGCGAAGACAGATCGTCTGGATGCGGCGATGTTGTTGCGCGTATTCCTGGGCTGGTTGCGCGGTGAGCGGGGTCACTGCGGGATGGTGGCGATCCCGACGATGGAGGAGGAGGATGCCAGGCGCCCGAGCCGCGAGCGCGAGAGCCTTGTCAACGAGCGCTCACGTATCACCAATCGTATGAAGAGTGCGCTCGCCCGTCTCGGGGTCCGGGGATTCAAGCCGCATCTGCGCAAGGCGCCAGAGCGTCTGACAGGTCTGCGGACAGCGGAGGGCACGGGCCTGCCGGCGAACATCATCGAGGAGTTCCGGCGCGACATGGCACGGCTGGCACTGGTTCGTGAGCAGATCAGCTCGATCGAGAAGACACGTGCTGAGCGGCTCGAACGGGCACCGGATACAAGGCCGCATGCGATGGTGCGGCTTCTCGCCAGGGTGATCGGTATCGGCATCGAGACGGCGGACATGCTGGTGCGGGAGATTCTGTCGCGGAAGCTTCGAGATCGAAGAGCGCTGGCGCGCTACGCTGGGCTCACGGGATCGCCCGACGAAAGCGGTTTGAAACGTCGAGAGAAGGGCCTGGCCAAGGCCGGCAATGCGCGGGTGCGACGTGGGCTGATCCAGTTGGCGTGGCGCTTCCTGATGTTCCAGAAAGACAGTGCGTTGGCGCGCTGGTATCGCACGCGAACCGAGGGGCCGAGCGGCGCGCGCAAGACGACAATGATCGTGGCGCTGGCGCGCAAGCTTCTGATCGCGTTGTGGCGCCTCGTCACGACCGGCGAGGTGCCGGACGGTGTCGAGCTGCGTCCGGCGGCGTGAGCAACACTCTAGCTAGAACGAGAAAGGACGAACAGGGTTCGGCACTGACTGCGCTTGATGCGTCGGGTAGCCGATGACGATCCGAGGTGGCGGCAATCCGCATTCGGCTATGGCTGCAATGCCGCTGGGAGAATGGACCCGCCGCCTCGGAGCCTTGCCCGCAGAAGCGTATGACTGCTTCATGGTCGGACCCCATACGGGGTTCAACCGAATACAAGCGTGGTTCGCGCGATTGATCGCGGCCAATGGCAGGCTCCCCTCGGATCATCGCGGGCAACATCGGCGGCGCTGAATGTCCTTGACCGACGCTGCGCGCGACGGCGATGGAAATATGCGGTCGCGACGGTAGAATGTTCGCGGCGCGGGTCGAACAAAAGAATCGATCTACAAAGGGTGACAAAAATGGCGATGCCCCTTGACGAAGAAAGCCCCATACAAGCCGTATGCGGGAAAGCCGCACGTACGGATCTGTGCGGGGGGCGCGCGATGAAAAGCGCGTCCCTACCGCTACTGTCGCCTATCGGCATTTAGCGATCAATTTGATCA
>JACDEN010000457.1 GCA_013816415.1 Planctomycetota bacterium | reverse complement strand
TTCATCGGCGTGAGCTGCGGCCGCCTCGGACTGCGCGCCTACGTCCCGTACGAGTATCGCCAGTTCCGCCGCGCCATCCCGCTGGGCGTCGAGACCGGATGGTTATACGGTCCGGGAGACACGACCATCGAAGCCACCCTGCTCGCGATCCGGCAAGCCCGGCCCGGGTCCACCGCCCTACTGACCGGGATCGTCGGCGTGAAGCTGCCGACGGGCGACAGCTCCATCCTCGACCAGGAGGAAGACACCAACCAGGGACAGACCACCAGTGGTGGCCACGTCCACGGCTCGACCGGCATCACCGGAGCCTCGTCGGTGAACCTGGTGCATCCGCACGACCTCGCGCTGGGCAGCGGCTCGTACGACGGCGTGTTCGGGGTGTCCACCTACTTGCGCGGTGGGCGCTTCTACGCGATCGGTCGGGTCCTCTATGATCTGCGCAGCGAGGGCACCGGCGGCTATCGCTGCGCCGACCAATGGTCGTGGGGTGGCGGCCCGGGCTTCTACCTGATCTTCAACGCCCGTGGCAGCGTCGGCCTGCTGGCCAACGTCACGGGCGAGTCGCGCGGCCACGACCAGCACCGCGGGCACCAGGTCGATGACAGCGGCATCACCGAGGTATTCGCCGGTCCGCAGCTGTCCGCGACCTGGGCGGGCACTAGCGGCGAGATCGGAGCCGATCTGCCGGTGGTGCAGCGCGTGAATGGCCAACAGCTCGCGGCGGACTATCGGCTCCACGCCGGCGTGATCATCGGATTCTGAGATCGCCCGCGCCGCAGGGCGTTGCTCAACCCGAGGTACCGAGCGGGTCCATCACGACCACCCAGGAGGCGTGGTTGTTGTCGAGGCTGCCGCCCGGACGTGTGGAGTCGGTGCCCTCGTACTGCTCGTCGATGACGTTGTCGGGGTCGAGGTCGATGCTGTAGTTGACCTCGCCGATCGACTGCGGCTCCTGGACGATGAACAGATATTCCCGCCGCGAGTTCACCGCGATCCCAGTATCGAGAAGGATGAAGTAGGCTTTCCCGTCAGCGGTCACGCCGTAATTGATCTGACGGTTCGGGTCGTACCCGGGCGCGGGCACCGCGACCGGAACGCCCTCGCGCTTGAGGACGAAGGGCACGATGCGCTTGGATACCCCGGGGTACGCTGGGTCGGAGGTGTTGATAAGATCGTGCCCGACCAGCGTCTTTGACGGATGGAAATTGTGCAGCCAGCCATGGAAGGTGATGTAGCGCTGAGTGTCCGCGGGATGGAAGTGCGGATCCTCGAACATCACGTCCGTCTTATAGGTGTTGCCGGTCAGATCGTTCCCATTCTGAAGGGGCCAGAATCCGTAGCCGGCGGGAACGTTCACCACCAAGCGCCAATCGTTGTTGCCCTCGTTGGTCTCGCTGAAGTGGTTGTCGGGGTCGAGGATGACGTGGTAGACGTGGCGGCCTGCACTCGGCTTCGGCAGGCTGGAGTTGGCCCAGGGCGAGACGAACAGACCGTCCTCCTCGGCCGAGCCCGCGTGCCCATTGCGCGGGCCGATGGCATGCGCCGGGATGATGGTGCCTTCGCTGTACGGGAAACCGGTGAGCGTTTCACCGCTGGCCTCGTCCCGCACGGTGACCGTGATGCCGCTGAGATCCTGGTCCGAGTTGTTCGCGATGAACAGGTGGAAGGAGGGATCCTGGGCATAGACCGCACCATGGTTGTGGACGCCATTGAGCGCCAGGTCGCCATTCAGGGGCACCGCTGTGGTCACGTACACCGAGGTGATGGTCATGGTGTTGTTGTCTTCATGACTCTCAGCGATCAGGCCATCGGGATCGACGCTGACGGTGAAGGTCTGATTAACGCCTTGCGCGCCATCGCTGACGATCAGCGGAACCGTCGCTCCCGAAGGCATTGACGAGATCACGTCCTGCGCCACCAGCGAGCCATCGGCGCGAACAACCTTCCAGGCAACGTTATGCGCATCGGCGGCGCCGGCGTTCGCCACGGTGAAATAGATGGTGACGCTCGTATTCGAGGACATCTGTTAAAAATACCGTGATGTCATCGCCAGCCGTGCCATCGGCTACCCAGAAACCCGACTCGTTCAGGGTGGCATAAAGTTTTTATGGCGCTTCCGGGTTTTCAGTGGCCCGGAGTTTCCGGATAGAGGTCGAGCCCTCCGCAGTGAAAGAGGATCGCGGTCTTGAAATGATCTCGATTCCTGAAGCCGCAGGCTCTCTTTTTGATACCCTGGATCTTCGAGTTGATCCCTTCGGCCAGAGCGTTGGTGATTCGGTGTTCGAAGTACGTCAGGATATTGGCGATGTGGAGTTTGATCGTCCTCGCCGCCTTCATTACCGGTCCCAGCTTGGAATGAGAGGCCCAGCGATACCAGCGCTTCCAATGCCTGGTGGCAGTGTGTCGGTTGGCGCGACTCCACAGATCGCGCAGCGTCTCCTTGATCGCGTACGCTCGTCCTGTCGCCAAGTTGGCAGCCTTGAGCGTCGTGAAGCGGTCTCGGTGGTGACTTGGAAGATTTTCGCGCCCATACAGCCAGAGATTCTTTGAGCCGATGAGGGTATCATCGCCTTCCGCCATCAGAGCACGATGTTCCTGCTTGCGGACGTTATTCAGCGCTTTGTTCATATGAGCCATGATGTGATAGCGACCCTGACAGATTTTTGCCACAGGCTGTACCTCCAGTCATCATCGGCGCTTTGACGGCTCTCAGCGCGACTATCCGCTCGTAACAAATTGTTGCCTTAAGTAATAATAAGGCAACAATACGTCACTATGACCTGGCTAACCGAAACCCCCACAGGCCCAAGTCGTCAGTCACTGATGCGCTGGGAACGAGCAGGGAAAATCGTTCGCATCGACCGTGGATTGTACCTGCCGGCGGCGGAGGCCGACCAAGATCATCTGACCGAGGCAGCAGCCTGCCTGCGCCATCCGAATGGAGTCATCTGCCTGGTCTCGGCGTTGCGATTGCATGGCCTGGGCACCCAGGTTCCCCACGTCGTCTGGATGGCCGTTCCACGCGGGACAGGCAACAATAATCGCCGAACGACCATAGGTGTCCGGCTGCTGAAGTGGCTGCCCAGCCATTTGATCGACCACATCGAGACGCGGCGAATTGCTGACGTCAACGTTCGTTTGACCAGTGCGGCACGCACGATCGTCGACTGCTGGCGCTGTCCTCGGTTTATTGGTCGGGAGACCGCGCTGGAAGCCCTTCGCGAAGGCCTCGGACACGGCATCAGCAGAGGCACCCTGGCCGAACTGGCCAAAGAAGCAGGAGTCCGCTCCATCCTCCCTGCATTGGAGGCCATGCCATGACCAGCAATCCCTCTCGCTGGTCTGGCAAGTCCTCGGCCGCCTCGCTGGCCGCCCGGTTCCCGGCCGAAGCACGACGACTGCACATCTCGGTTGAGGCGGTCCGCGATGCCTACGCCCGCGAGGCTTTTTTCCGGCGACTGGCAATCTCTCCCTGGCGAGACCGTTTCGTGCTCAAGGGATCGGTGTTGTTGGTCGCTCTGCTCCAC
>JACDEN010000051.1 GCA_013816415.1 Planctomycetota bacterium | reverse complement strand
ATCAAAGAGCTGGCGCTGGCGGGAATCTGCGCGTCGGCCTGCACCTCTGCAGGATCCAACGCACGATCGTAGATGCTGACATCGTCGATCGAGCCGAGGAAGGTGCCGAAGTCGAACTGGCTGTGGCGGCCGATGCGCATCTGCGTCGATTGGTCGGAGATGGCGCTGGTGTTGGCGGCGCTGGCGACGAGCACGCCGTCGCGGTACAGTCGGTGGATGCGGGCATTCGCATCGAAGGTGTACGCGACATGGTACCAGCGACCGGCATTCGCCGCGGATCCGAAATCGAATGATGGATCCGTCAGCGACACTCCACCGACCTGGCCTGACAGCTTTCCATTGGGGTCGATGCGGAAATCGTATTCGCTGTTGTGCTTGTTGACGATGATGCGATCCGCACCCGATCCCTGACCCGGATTGATCCAGGCTTCCAGCGTCAGGCTCGTCGGCGGAGCTAAATCCGC
Organism: Planctomycetota bacterium; assembly: GCA_013816415.1. Classification (GTDB taxonomy): domain Bacteria; phylum Planctomycetota; class UBA11346; order UBA11346; family UBA11346; genus JACCZE01. The sequence goes on along the minus strand of JACDEN010000051.1, from coordinate 10,078 downwards.
CACGCCGACATATCCGGTCGAACCGTTGAAGGCGAGGCCGCTGCCAGAACGTCCCGGGGTCCACGAGGCTCCCGAAACGCTGCCGACATGGTTGTTGCCGGAGGCATCGTTCGCCGTCGAACCAGCGTTCTCGTTGAACAGCCAGCGCGCGATGAGCCCGGGCCGCACTCCCTGCTGGGCTTCGGCGGACACTTCGCTCGCCGCCAGCGCGCGGGCATAGATCCGCACCGTGTCGATGCGCCCGAGGAAGGTGCCGAAATCGAACTGGCTGTGGCGGCCGATGCGCAGCTGCGTCGCCTGGTTGGAGATCGTCGCGGTATTCCCGGCGCTCGCGACTTGGACACCGTTGCGGTACAGCTTATGCACCTTGGTGGCCGCATCGAAGGTGTACGCGACATGGTACCAGGTGTCTGCATTCGCCGCCGACCCGAAATCGAAGTTCGGATCCGACAGGCTCACGCCGCCGACCTGGCCGGAGAGCTTGCCGTTCGGGTCGATGCGGAAGTCGTATTCGCTGTTGTGCTTGTTGATGATGATGCGGTCCTGGCCGCTGGCCTGACCGGGATAGATCCATGCTTCCATGGTCAGTGACGTCGGCGGATCGAAGTCCGGAACCGAGACCTGCCCGGTGGCACCGTTGAACCCCGCTGCCGAACCCGGCTGTCCCGCGACCCGGGCGACGTCGCTGCTGAGCGTACCGGTATGGCCATTTCCGGTGGCATCGACCGCGGTCTGTCCTGATGCTTCGTCGAAATTCCAGGAAGCGATCGGCCCGGTCGCGGCCGGGGGCGCGGCGGCTACCGTGATCGCGATGGTCGACGATGCGCTGGCTCCGCCATTGTCGGTCACGGTCAATCGCGCGGTGTAGCTCCCCGCGGCGGAGTAGGTGTGGCTCGACGATGCGCCGGAGCCCGTCGTGCCGTCGCCGAAATTCCAGGCGTACGAGGCGATCGATCCGTCCGGATCGCTCGAGGTCGAGCCATCAAATGCGACGGACACCGGAGCCGTTCCGCTGGTCGGCGTCGCCGACACGCGGGCGACCGGCGGCTGATTGCCCGCGGGCGGAGCGGTGACGGTGATCGACACCGTCGTGGTTCCGGTCGCGCCCGCATTGTCGGTCACGGTCACACGCGCTGTATAGGATCCCGCCGCGGCATAGGTGTGGCTGATGCTCGCGCCCGAGCCGGTCGCGCCATCGCCAAAGGACCAGGCGTAGGAGACGATCGAGCCGTCGGCGTCGCTCGATGACGAGGCGTTGAAGGCCACGCTCACCGGAGCGGTGCCCGAGGTCGGGGTGGCGGTGGTGCGCGCGACCGGCGGCTGATTGGCCGGCGGCGGCGTCGCGCCGAGGACGTAGTAGCCGGCATCCGAACCGCCGAGGTAGATCTGCCCATTCATGATCGTGAGGCAGCGCGCGACGTTTGGCGCAGTGCCGATCGTCGTCCAGGTCACCAGATCCGTGGTCCGCCGGACGAGGTTGTCCATTCCCAGCGTGTAGAGATAGACGCCGTCGACGACGAAGCTCAACGGCTTGGAGGGCATGTTCGGGACGACCGATGCTTGCGTGCCATCGAAAGTGATGAGTTCGGGGTTCACGCGATAATCGGTGGTGATGAAATAATCGCGAACCGGACTGTGCGACAGGTAGACGAGTTTCCCGAGATAATTGTTCACGTTGTATCCGCGAGCGATGGTCATCCCTGCGGGGTATAGGCTCGGACCGACGTCCCAGGTGCCGGTGGATGGGGTGAAGACGCGGGACGAGCTCGCCGGTGCGATGTAGTCCTGTCCGTAGGGGCCGATCTCCTGCGTGTACAGCCGTCCTTGCAGCACACCGCCGATGTAGCAGCGATTCGCGACGTACGGCGCCCCGTTCATGACCGGATCGTACGACCGGTTGAAGGTGAGGCCGCCGTCCGTGCTCCGCCAGACCACGCCACGGATGTTGGGGCTCTCATCCTCAGGCCCGGATCCGAACGCGAAGATGTCGGTGCCCATGACCTTGATGTCATAACAATGCATCGCGCGTTTCGCGAATACGCGGGGAGTCCAATTTCCCGCTGCATCAGCGACGAATGTGCACCCATCGTTGGTCGAGAAATTCGGCCGTCCGGAACTCGCAAACAGCTGATTGCCGTAAGGCGTCATCTGATTGATGTATTTGGTGCCCGCTTGATACGGCTGGCTGAACGTCCGGGTCGTGGGATCGAAGCTGGTTATAAACGCGGGACCATTTTCCGTTTCGCTGTAGGCGGAATAGAGCCTTCCATTCCATGGCGTCAGGAATTCGATCGCACCAAGCGTAGGTCCCGCGACCGGATTGATAGCGAGCAGGGTGTAATCGCTCGCCCAGGCGGTCGCGGACACGGCCTGCGCCAGGACGACCGCCAGAGCGGACGAGACCCGCATGAACGCACCCTGAGTTCGGCTGGGGATCGCGCGCGTCTCGTGAGTGATCGGCGTCGTCATGGTGACCTCCTGGGTGGATGATTCGTGGGGATGGTTCGCGTGGATCGTATGCACGGGCAGCCGGCCCGGCAATATGGACGAAGCGGTTTCGATATGGAGAAGACCTGCAATCAGCGTGCAGATCGCCGCTTCCAGCCCGGCACCAGGAAGGCCAGGAGCGTCAGGAAGGCGAGCGTCGAGCCCATGCCGCATGTCGCGCTCGGGGCGCCGCCCGGGTCCGCGCCGGCAGCGGTCGTTTCGGCCGCCGCGACCGGCGGGGTGCCGTGGACGGTGATGGTCACCGGCGCTGAGGTGGTGGTCGCGCCCTGGTCATCGGTGGCGCGAGCGGTGATGACGTAGGTGCCGGGGCCGACACCCGTCCAGGAGGTGACCACCGGCAGCACGCGATGGATGCCGATGGACACGCCGTTGGCGAAGATCTCGACCTGCTGCACGGTGCCGTCGGGATCGGATGCGCTCACCGACAGCGGCACCGATGCGGGCGCGGTATAGTTCGCGCGGTCGCTCGGCGCGGTCATCGCGACGATCGGCGGCTGATTGGCCGTCGGTGCGCCAGCCACCGTGACGTTCACGGCCGCCGAGGTGGTCACCGCTCCCGCATCATCCGTGGCGCGTGCGGTCAGCGCGTAGGTGCCGGCGGGCACATTCGCCCAGGTCCACGAGAATGGCGCAAAGCGATGCAGGCCGAGCGATTGGCCGTTCGCGAAAAACTCGACCGAAGCGATGGTTCCGTCCTGGTCCGAGGCGGCCGCCGTGAGCTGGATGCTCGCGGGCGCGGAATACGACGAGCCGCTGGTCGGCGAAGTCACCTGCACCGTGGGAGGGACGTTGCCGGTCACCGGTCCGGCGGCCGAGGTGAAGGTGGTGATGCTGCGCGGCGGCAGCACCGCCGTGAATCCCGACGCATCGCAGGTGATCGCCGGCAGCGAGGCCCAGGACTCCGATGCGCTGGTCCTGACCGCGCTCATCGACGCGACGAATGGCATGCCGCTGATGGTGAAGCGGACGCTGCGCGACTGGCTGGCGTCGCTGTTCACGCCGACGATCGCCAGCGTGCCGTTCGCGAGGAAGGCGGTCGCCTTGATCGACGGATCGCCGCTGGATGACGCGATGCGCGTGGATCCCTGCGGCACGAAGCGCGACCATTGGCCGGTGACGTAGTATTCGCGGCTGAGCGTATAGCCGGTGTAGGTGGTGCCCGAGGTGTTGAGCGCGATCAGCTTGTCGTTCTCGTTCGTCCAGGCGCCGAAGAAGCCCAGCATGTAGTCGATGGCCGAGATGTCGTACTGCCACATCTGATCATGCATGAGCATCGCCCAGCCGAACCAGTCGCTCTGCAGAGCACCCGCCCCGGACGAGAATTCCGTCATCCACACCGGCAGACCGTACTGCTTGCCCAAGGCCTGGAGCGCGCTGCAGTCCGTACCGTAGTAGAGGTGCGTGGCGAGCGCTCCGACGTATGGGCGCGCGCCCGGGTCCGAGAGGATGATGCGCGAACGGGCTTCGGCATCGGTGGGTCCGATGTCGTCGGAGACGACCAGCTTGGTCGTCAGGCCAGCGGCGCGCATGCGCGGTCCGAGGATCTTGATGACGTCGCGCATGTACGCGCCCGAAGCCGTGCGCTTCGGATCTTCGGGAGAACCCACGCTATAGCCCGGCTCGTTGAGCAGCGAGTAGTACTCGAGGTTGACGCCGGCATCGCGCCAGTGCAGCAGCGTGACCAGCACGTTTTCGGCGAGCTCGGCCGGGTTGGATTCACTCATCCAGCGTTCCCACATGCCGTGGCGAAACGGCGTGGTGAGGCCGCGGCTCATCATCCGTTTCACCAGATCGATATATCCGTCGCTCCCCTTCCAGGCGAAATCGAATTTCGAGAGGTCCGCCACGTTCGCGTCGGCGTTGTCGTTGACCGGCTCGAATCCGGGGACATCGACCGCGGTGCGGACGCGGGTCAGCTTGAGGTCGGTATACAGGAGATCGAGGATCTGGTCCTCCTGCGCCCGGGTCATCACCGTTGCGGCGCGTTTGGTCCCCGCATCGAAGTTGTTGAACGTGTGCGGATCGTTGAACATGCGCTGCGAGGTCCCGAAACCATCCATGGTCTGCTTGACGCTGGCGGCGTCGATCGTCACCGCGACGTCGGCGGCCCAGGCGCTCTGCCAGGCCAGCGCTGACAGCAGCGCCGCCGTCAACCAGGCCGCTGTGGTCGGAGCGGCGGGTTGAAATCCAGGGTAGGATATCGTACGCATGGTGTGTACCTCGGCCGCTACTGTAGCGGCCGGTCGCTGACCTGGACAAGATGGCGTTTCCATCCGCCGCATGGAGGATTCCAGCACTCTGGAGGGTGCCGTGCAGCGGATCGCCATCGTCGACCTCGGCCAACAAGCCTTCGACATCACCCCGACCGATTTGAATCACGGAATCTTCCCGATCGCGTGGTCCAAATCGATTGAGATCACGACGTTCCACCTGCACGTCATCCAATCCGGCAGCATGACGCTGACCTACGGTGGCTACACGCTGTCCTTCGGTCCTGGCGACCTGTCGGTGATGTTCCCGCTGGACCGCATGACCATCGCGGTCGCCGCCGACACCCGCCTGCTCCATTGCCGGTTCGGCCTTGGGCGTCATCCGTTCCGGATCGTCGACGCCGATTCGGATGAATGGCAGGCCGCGCAGGACTCCGCCCGGAGCGGGCCCACCGCCGAGACCTCCGTCGTGCTTCCGGACCGCTGGACCCTGACTCCCGCCGACGAAGCCGACGATCTGCTGAAGCAGCTGTCCGACATGCGCGCCGGGGAACCCGCTGCCGCTCTGATCAAACGTGCCGACCTGTTCCGCGTCCTCGGGCTCATATCTCAGAGCGTGCTGCGTTCGTTCCCCTCCACCGTCACGGCCCCCCGCTCACGAGCAGGCCGCCTGGTGCGTCATGCGATGCGGTTCATCGAAGCGAATCTGGCGAAGCCGATCTCGGTTCGCGAAGTCGCCGCCTCGGTCTCGGTGGATCCCAATCACCTGGGTCGAGTCTTCAAACAGAGCCTGGGGAAAAGCGTGGGCGAGACGATCCTCTTGCTGCGCATGGAGAAGGCGCGCAACCTGCTGAAGCGCACCGACCGCCCCATCGGCGACATCGCCAAATCCGTCGGCTACCCCGACAGCCTCTATTTCAGCCGGTTGTTCCGCCGCGAGATGGGCCTCGCTCCCAGCGAATGGCGACAGAACGTGTTCGATCGTCCCTGATCCTGGCGAGGCGTCGTCGTCCGGCATTGCGCCCGGTCACGGGCGCGCGAGCTCGCTGATGCGCCACCGCGCGAAGCGTTCGACCACCGGCTCGAGGTCCAGGGACCTGATCCACCGCGGCATCTCCATGTACGCGCGATACTCGCGGGCAGCGTCGTCGCGCCTGCCCTCGCGCTCCGCCCGCAGGGCACGGCAGAAGGTCAGATGGGCGCGGGCGTTCAGCGCGTGGGGTTGCGCCAGCACCTCCGCCTCACCGATCTGCCCCGCGAGAAATCGCGCGCAGAACCAGGGATGCTGTTCGAAAGCGAAACGGCGCGTCGCGATGATGGTCGCGCAGGCGCGATCCACCGCCCCTGGTTCACCCGTCAGCTCGTGCATGAATGGCAGGATCAGGAATTGGAACATCCAGATCTGATCGTCCTGGTGGAATTCGTGGCCGTTGCCGCCATCGAGCAGCGTCAGCGCTACGGCGCGCTCTCCGCGGATGAAATCCTCCAGACCCTTGGCTTGCCGCACGACGAGGTCGTGACCGAATCCCTGCCGATGACGCTGCCACGCCTCGTCGATCCGGCCCGCCGCCAGCAGCGCGATCGGATCGTCCTTCCACTCCGCGAGCGTCTGTGGGGTTCCGACCAGCATCGCTGCGCGGCGCCGGAATTCTCCCGTCGGCTGCGTGGCCAGGATCTCATCCAGCCGACCGGACGCGAGGAGAGCCCAGGAATCGTGGGCGTCCAGCGTGAAGGCGTCGTCGATCAGCCCCCGGAGCACCAGGCCTAAGGTGCGCGATCCGAGCTGGAGATCGAAGCGCCGAGGCGCCTCCTCGGATCGCCCCATGCGCTCGAGCGCCCACACGCAGACGTCCGAGTCATCCGGGTATTCACGCAGGATGTCCTCATCCCGGCCGAGGCACTGGAGCGCGAACTGCCGCTCGTAGCGCTGGCGCGGGTAGCGCTCGACGACTTCCTGGAAGCGTCTGAGGGCATTGAGCGCGAAGGCCGCCGAACGGTCGGCGACCCGCTCGTCGGGGAACAGCCGATCGTGCACGTCGAGGTAGTCGTCGAGACCAGTCACCTCGCGCTGGTCGTACATGATGCCGCGCCGGATCTCGGCGACGATGATCGACCATTGGATGATCACACGTCTGCGCAGCGCTTCGTCTGCGCGCTCATAGAGCCGGGCGAGACCGGACGCCGCCTCGTGATGGAGACCCTTCCGGTACAGCGTCTCCAGACGGTGGAGTTCGATGTCCCCATCCCACCTTCCGCCCCGCATGCCGTCCCACACGGAAAAGGCGCGATCATCGGCTTTGCCGAGGTACGCGCACAGACCGAGCTTGTAGTGCGCTTCCGCGCCGATCGCTGACGACGGGTGGGAGTTCCAGACCTTCGCGTACTGCTCAGAGGCCTGCTGGTAGAGCCCCTTCTGGAGGAAGGCATCGCCGACCGCGGTCGCCGGGACCTTCTGCGCGACTCCGCGGGAGAAGATCCGCACGTTGTCGAACGCGTGCCCCTTGTAGACGCTGTAGAGCATGACGTAGCCGCCCGAGAAAGGCAGCAGGTCGTCATAGACAGCGGCCGTGCGGCCATCGATCAGCATGGACAGCCGCCGGTCGACGATTTCCACCCGCACATGATGGCGCCGTCCAGGGATCGGCACCGCGTCGTCGTAGGCGAGCTGGGCTCCGCTTGCAGCGCTGATGACGCTATAGGACCCGTGATGAGCGCCGAACAGGAAGTGATAGGCGTCGAAGTCGCTCAGTCGCGGGCTTCCATCATCCTGCAGCGAGAGCTCTGGCACCCAGAAGAGCGAGAGGTCACCGAGCTGAGCCCCGGGCAGCACCTCCGCGTCGAATTCCACCGCGGTGTCCCCCTCCAGGCGATGCGGCCACAGCAGCAGGGATTCCAATGCGTCCGTGGAGATCAAACGCCCCTCACGCCACTCGAATCCCCCCAGGTAGACCTGCCAGCGATCGCGCCATGAGGTCGCATCATCGAATGTTTCGACGACGATGGGTGAACCCCAGGTGGCGATCTCCTTCAACCGCTCACCGTACAGCATCGCGACCAACGCCAGGGAGATCGTGGCGACCGCTGAAGCCGACCACACCGCGCGGGCGTTGCGCCGATACCAGCGGACGAGCCTTTCGGAGGCCGAGTCCCGGTGTGCGCTCACCGCGAGTCCCGCCTGGTACCGCTCCAGGTCGCCGACCATGTCCTCGATCGATCCGTAACGCTGGCTCGGCTGCGGCGCCAAAGCCTTGAGCGCAATGGCAAGCAGCTGCGCCGGGATGAGCCTGCGCTCAGGTCTGGTGGGCGCATCCAGCTCGCCGGTGCGCTTCTTCCGCCAAAAATCCTCCTCGTCATCGCTCCACATCGGTGGCCGCAGGGTCAGCGCGTGGAAGAGCGTTGCGCCGAGGCAGTACACGTCCGACAGCTGGTCGGACGGCTCCAGACGAGCCTGTTCGGGGCTCATGTACAGCGGCGTGCCGTATTGGCGGCGCGCGGGATCCGATAGACGTGCGGCGCTGCCCCAGTCCACCAGGAGGATCTCGCCGAAATCTCCCAGCATGATGTTGTCGGGTTTGATGTCCTGATGGATGATCCCCCGGTGATGCGCGTAGGACAGGGCATGACCGAGATTGAGGAAGACCGACACCAGTTTGTTGAATGTCGCGATGCGTTCATCACGCCGGTCGAGAGTCGACAAGGCGAGGCTGTCCCCGAGAGAGCGCCCCTCGATCTTCTTCATGGTGAAGTAGACGCGCCCGCGCTCATTGACGTCGATCTCATAGACGGGCAGCACGCTGGGGTGCTGGAGCGAGGCGGTGATCTGGGCCTCCTCGATGAACTGCTCGATCTCGTCCATCCCCGGGCCGACGGTCGCCTTCAGGAACTTGACCGCGATCTCGCGCTCGAGGTTGTGGTCCTGGATCGCCAGCACGTCGCCGTTCGCCCCGGCGCCCAGCAGCTTGCGGACCTGGAACCGTTCCGTGGTGGGATGCTTGGCCGTGTACCCGTACTCGAGAAGCCGGCGCGTCAGGCTGATCCCGCGCAGAGTGTGCTCCGCGGATCCGATCTCCGCCGGGGCGGCATCAGCGGTGGCGGCCTCTGTCGCCGCTGCCCGGGCGAAATCGTGGACGCCGCCGACCGAAAACCGGTCGGCAGGCATGGTGCGCGCGTAATCGGACGCACGGGCGCCGGACGACGGCGCCGTGGGATCGACCTCCATGGGGAAATATACAACACGACCTGAACCTGCGCTGGTAGTTCCGGTGATGACGCGTGGAGGGGTTAGATATTCAGTAATCGTTCAGGCTGAGAGGGGCGTTCCCTGGGCCGGTTACCGATGGAAACAGGCGGCATGAATAAGTGACCCCTCCAATGAGATCGGATCGGGAGCGCGTCATGTCCAAGGATTCCACGCAGGATTGCTATAGTCAAAATGCGGATGTCCTTTATTTCGTCCTCTGACTCCGCCGACGTCCTCGGGCGGACAGGCGCGGGCGCCTGTCAGGCAACGGGATCGGATTGGATACCTGGCGCCCGGTTCCGGGTCGCTGATCGCTTCGCAGGCGATGCGGTGGCGCCAGCTGTCGCCGAAATCGTATTCGTATTCGAATGCGTCCCGGGTGCTGGTCAGCAGATCGCCGAGCCGTAGGCGTCGGCTGTCACCGATCTGTTCGCCCCAGTCCTCCTTGTTCAGCTGGAATTGCGGATCGGAGTACTTCCCGAGCGGCGTGAGAAAGAGGTGGAGGTGGCTGTCCTTCCATCCCATGGCGTACTGGATGACCCGATGGAGTTTGGCCAGGGTGATGTCCGCGACCTCGACCCTGCGCCAGATCTCGGGCTCGACGCCGTTGAGGCTGATGCAAAGTTGGTAGACCTTGCCATTCGCCTTCGAGATGCGTGAGCGCTTGGTTTGGGGCTTGGAGGTGGTGCTGGCGTCGGGATCACCCGGTTCCTGGGTTCCCGGCGAGTGCTTGGCCCGCCGAGGAGGACGTGCCGTGGCGGCACCCAATTTTCCGCCGACATCCTGCACATAGGCGATGATCTCGGTGAGGTCACGGTCGCCCCACACCCGCTCGGCGATCCCCCAGCGCAGGAACGCCAGCATGACCGGTTTGACGGCAGCGAAGAATGCCTGCCCCGCCATGACCTTGTGCGGGATGGCATGGCTGAGGGCCTGAGCCAGCCCCATCATCGACCAGTCCTCGACCGTCTCCGCCTCGTAACCGTAGGCGATCTCGGCGACGAGTTGTAGCACCATCCGGACCTCGCGCTGCTGCGCCACGCTGAGCGCGGCATGGGCTGGGCTGGCGAGGAAGCGATCGGTCAAACGATCGATGTTCCAACGCACGGCGCGGGCCATC
>JACDEN010000456.1 GCA_013816415.1 Planctomycetota bacterium | reverse complement strand
GATCGAATTCGCAGGTCGTCGCCTGTCCCTGCTGGTCGATGGACACGTCCTCTGCGACTACGACGGGATCCACCCTTTCACCAGTGGATTCGTGTCGCTGTATTTCTTCTATCCGTTGAAGGCGGTCGACGATGTGCGTGTGTATGAGCGCGGCTTGCCGCAGAAATTGCCGGCGACCGCCATCGGCGACTATTGCGCGCAGACCCGCCAATACGACCAGGCGGTCCAGCAGTATCGCCGCGTCGCTGAAGGCAGCGGGCCGTGGTCGATGCGGCAGGAGGCAGCGTATAAGCAGGGTCTGAGCCTCTACCAGGCCTCCCAGATCGATGCCGCGACCCGGGTGTGGTCGACGGTGACCCTGCAGCCATGGAAGGGCCTGAGCGAATGCACTCTGCTCGACCAGTGGTTCGCCGAGGGCCGAGACGCGGACGTCTTCGCAGGTCTGGCGCGGCTGTACCACAGTGGTGATCGCGACCTGAGCGCACGCGTCGTCACGAGTTGGAGCCGTTATCTCATGCAGCTGTCACCCCCCCTTGTCTACAAGGCGGACGGCCAGGACCGGCTCGAATCCTATCTCGACCTGCGGGAGACCCTGTTCGTGTCCGAGCCGATGGCCGAGAATTCGCTCGCGCATGCGCTCAATGCCCTCCAGCGCTACCAGGAGACGGTCGACCGGTATCCGCACCTGGTTCTTGCCTGCTCCGAGGCGTTGGCGTTCCTCGGTCGAACCGAAGACATCCTCACCTGGTACGCCAATGATCCGCGCCTCGCGGCCAATGCGCTGGCAGATATGGGTCGGTCGGCGGACATCGATCGTCTCTACCCGTCGGAAGCGAGGCAGCACGACGAGGGTCCCATGTGGCGCGGACACCCCGATGAGACGTTGGCTCGCAATCCGCACCATGTCCAGGCCCTGATCGCGCTCGGTCGTATCGATCAGGTCATCGCCGAGAATCGGAGCGGGTCGGAATACGCCTTGATCGCAACGGGTCGGGGGGATGAGGTCCCGGAAAATATCCTCGTAGATCACGACGATTACCTGCTCAGCCGCGGGCGCCTGCAGGATGCATTGGACCGCTTCGGAACGAACCGTTACCATGGCACCCAGGTCCGCCTGGCGATGGGCCTGGATCGCTTCATCGCAGGCGACCATGCCGCAGCGCAGCGATGGCTCACGATTCCGCCCTGGCTGGAATTCTACCAGGGCGGGTCGTACCTCGCCCACTATGCGATGGTGCCCTTCCTGCAGGAACTCGCTGGCGACTGCCAGGCGATGACGGCGATGCGCGCGCTATTCGACGACCATCGCCGCCGCTGGATCTATCAGCAGCATCCGTGGCACGCCATCATGTTCCTGAGCGGTGAGATCGACGAGGCGCGCTTCCTGGCCCAGCCCCACTGCCTGTTCGCTCCTGCGGATCTCCTGTTCTGCCGGGCGATCGCCAACGAGCGCGCAGGCCATCCGGGCGCCGCCGCCGCCGATTACCGCGCTTATGCCGGACTTCCCTGGTGGAAGCACTGCCTCGGCTTGCAGCCCACGCTCGACCGCTTCGTCGCCTGGCGGTTGGAGCAGCTCGCGAAGCCCTGACCGGGTGCTGGTGAAGCACTCGGCGCGGTCCGGCATCGCTCCGCCATGACGATTCAGATCGATCGGGATGTGGCTGCCTTGCCCGCCGACAATGCCACCTTCTGGCCGCTGGTGCTCGAGGTGTACGCCGCCTCCATGATCGCCACCGCGTCGATGCAGGCCGCCAGATCCTGAGCGAGGTCCTCGGCGGGGATTGCACCGCGCACCGCCGCGATCAGGCGGTCGACCTGCTTCGGGCGCGACGTTGCCGGCACGATCGCCACCGGCTCGCTGCCCGGGACGCCGAAGACGTACTGCTTGCCGTCGTTCCAGATCGCCCCCTTGGAACCGTGGACTTCGAGTCCCCCGCGGCCCCCCTGGCAGATCCAGTTGGCTTCGACCGTGGCCAGCACTCCATTCGCGAACTCGATGTGCGCGATGCCGAAGTCGTCGACCTTGGGATAGATGCCGCTGCGGTTGCTGATCGTCGCCAGCACCGACTGCGCGGGTCCGAACAGCGTGCGCAGGAACTGCACCGCGTGCGTACCCATGTCCATGAACGCGCCGCCGCCCGAGAGCGCGCCGTTGGTGAACCAGGCGAGATCCGTGCTGTCGAACCAACGCCCGTAGGAGGCGTGGTGCGCATTGCGGTAGCTGGCATGGGTGATCTTTCCGAGGTCCCCCGCCTGGATCTTCGCCGCGATCGCCAGCATCGCGCCGTCGAACGGCAGGTAATAGCCGGCGAACAGCGTCGAGCGGTAGGTGACGACCAGCTGCTGGACCTTGGCCAGCTCCTCGCGGTTGGTGACCAGCGGCTTCTCGCAGAACACCGGCTTGCCCGCGGGCAGGCACTTCTCGAGCAGCGGCAGGTGGCGCGTGTTCTCGGCGCAGATGAGGAAGCCGTGGACCTGCGGATCGGCGATCAGCCGGTCGAGGTCGCCGGCGAACGGGACGCCTGCCTTGTCGGCGAAGCGCCGGCCGCGGTCGGCGACGTCGTCCCAGATGGCGTAGAGCTTGCGGCCGTCCTGGGTCTTCGCCAACGCGTCGATGAACGACTGGGTATGGCAATGTGCGGTCGAGACGAGGGCGATGTTGACGGTGCTCACGCGGAGGCTCCCTGCTTCTTGGCGGTTTCGAGGACGATTTCGCGGCCGGTCTTGCCCGACTGCACGATGCCTTCGAGGATGCTGATGACCTTCATGGTCTGCTCGATCGGCACCGGTGATGGCTTCTTGTTCGCGATGGCGTCGACGAAGGCGAGGATCTCCTCGGTGTGCGACGGCTTCAGGCCCGCCTGCTCCTTGATGGTGCCATCGACCAGCGCCCCGTTGACCACCGACGAATACGCTCCGCTCGGCCAGTGCACGCTGGCGCCGGTGCCGAAGAGCTGGGCGCTGAAATCCTCGTTCTCCTTCTGGTGCTGCAGCCACGACGCCTCGAGGATCATGGTCGCGCCGTTGGCGAAGTGGATGAAGCCGGACGCGAAGTCCTCGACGGTGAAGCGCGCGCGGTCCCAATCGCCCCAGCCGCCGGGGATGGCGTTGCCCTTGGCGAAGTTCACCCGCGTCACGCCGCTGACGCGCACCGGATCCGGGAAACCCATCAGCCACATGCCGAGGTCGAGGGCGTGGACGCCGATGTCCATGCACGGCCCACCGCCGGAAATCGCGTCGGCGATGAAGGTCGGCGCACCGGGCAGCCAGTTGCGGCGCACCGCATGGATGCGCGCGTGGTAGACCTCGCCGAGCGCGCCGCTCGCCGCGAACTTGCCGAGCGCCTGGGCCGACGCGCCCCAGCGCATGTTCTGCGCGGTCATCAGGATGGTGCCGGCCTTCTTGGCCGCGGCCGCCATCTGGCGGACCTCGGCGGTGGTCACCGCGAGCGGCTTTTCGCAGATGACGTGCAACTTGCGCTCGAGCGCGGCGAGCACCGCCGGGGTGTGGAAGCGGTTCGGCGTACCGACGTCCACCGCCTGC
>JACDEN010000455.1 GCA_013816415.1 Planctomycetota bacterium | reverse complement strand
GGGATCCATCCAAGCCGAGCGTCTTGGTGACGCCGTTCTCTTCGGGATCGACCAGCCGCAGCCGATCAGGCTGTATCCACGACAGCTGCGCCTTCCAACCGGCCCGCGTCCCTCCGGGCAACGGCCAGGCGGCGGTCCGCGCCTTCGTCGACCAATCCGTGATGGTCACGCCACCGCCCGAATCCAGACAGGCCAGGAGACGTCCATCCGGGCTGAACGAGCAGTCGTCCAGGCTGCGGTGGCCCAGCCGATCCGCCGCATGGGTGGCATCCGCGATCGTCGGCAGGACCTTGCCACTCGCGACGTCCCACAGGAAGGCCTGCGGGTTGCCCGAATGTCTGCTCACGGCGGCGAGGGTCTGACCATCGGGCGACAGGTCGCACGCGCCGTAATAGAAATAGACGGGCGCCGTGAAGGTGGTGCGGAGCGCTCCCGTACCCGCATCGAGCAGCAGGATCTTATTCGCATGCGTCATGGTCATCTTCCGATTGAAGATGTTTCCGGTCATCTTGTTCGTGACCTTGCTATCCATCGTCATCGCGAGGATCGATCGTCCCTGGTCGGCGAATCGGCAATCGACCACGTAGTGGCCACGCAGCCCCTGCAGCACCTTGCTCCTGGTCGCGAGATCCCAGACCACGATGCCATCCGCGGTGCCGACCAGCAGCCGCTTCGAGTCGGGTGATACCGCCAGGCATTCGACCGCAGCCGGACATTGGAATGGAGACACGCCGATCAACCGGCCGTTCCCTTCGAGCCCGGCGACTGCCGGAGCGATGCTCGCCGGCTGCATGGGCGACGGAGACGGACCGGATGCCAACGCGACGGTCGCCGCGACCGCCACGCCGGCACACGCGAGTGCCGCCATCACCTTCCCCACCAGCATCGGAATGGCGCTGGCGGATACGCCGACCGTCGGGACGGTCGCGATGACCGCTGGCGAGGCGGGAGCCGGCGAGGCCGTCAGCACATCCAGTGCGACCACGGCCGATGCCGTGACGCCCATGCGCACCAGGCGGTCGCGCATGCGGTCGCGTCCACGCGCCAGGCGCATCGACACCGCGCTGGGCTTGAGCCCCAAGGCACGCGCGGTCTCAGCCTGATCGAGACCGGCGAGGTAATGCAGCATCAAGGGCATTCGGTACCGGTCGGGCAATCCGGCCAGGGCGGTCCGCACCGGTTCATCGCGCTGCTCATCGCTCTCGACAGCGACGTCGACGACGGACGTCGCTGTCGTCCGGGCGATCGCGCGTTCGCGCTGCCGGCGTCGTTCGTGCGATCGGCGCTGGTCGATCGCCGCGGCGGACACCAGGCGGAAGATCCAGGCCGAGAACGGCACGCTGCCATCATAGCGCGCGGCGGTGCGGACCACCCGGATCCAGGCCTCCTGGACCGCATCGGCGGCGCGTTCGCCATCGCCGGTGATCCGCCAGGCCAGGGCGAACGCACGATCGGCATGGGAGGCGACCAGGCGGTCGAGCGCCGTCGCGTCGGCCTGCCGGACGAAGCGCAGCATCAGCGCTTCGTCCGTATCCGCCTCGGGAGACGGTGGATGTGCCTGGGGCGTGGTCACAGCGATGCTCCGGAAGACGTGTGGAATGACGAAGTGGGAGTATCTCATCGACACCTACCCGGCGTCGACCTGGGATATCCCACACAAATCTTCGAAGGCAGCCGCGCGCAGGCGGCCGCCTGCGTCAGCCGACCTGGACCCTGCCGTCCTCGGTCGTGCGCTTGAACAGCTTGATCGGCACGTAATTCCAGAACGAGCTGCGACGGCGGATGATCTTGTCCGCGTTGCCGGATCTGCGCGCCTCGTCCTCGTCGCGCTTCTCCATGATCGCGGTGAGCACGTTGAGCACGTCCTCGCAGGTGTGGATGCGCTGCACCGGATCGCGCACCAGCATCGACATCACCAGATCGCAGAGCGAGCGGTCGACGCTCGGATTGGCGATGTGCACTGGGATCGGGTCGATCTTCAGCCGCTTGGCCATCAGCTCGATCGGATCCGGATCCTCGAACGGCGGTCGACCGGTGAGCGCGTGATAGAAGGTGGCGCCCAGCGAGTAGACGTCGGAACGGTGGTTCGCGTTGTCGATGCCGTCCTGCACCTGCTCGGGGGCGATGTAGGCGGGCGTGCCGGCGATGCCGGCGAGCCGCGCGCGCGCGTCGCGCTGCGCCTGGGTCATGCGCACGGCCTTGGCCAGGCCGAAGTCCGCGACCTTGGCCTGCATGCCTTTGGTGATCAGGATGTTGGTCGGCTTGAGATCGCAGTGCACGAGCCCGCACGTCGTGTGCGCGTAGGCCAGTCCTTCGGCGACCTGGCAGAAGATCGGCAGCGCGACATCGACATCGATCGCGCCATGCTCGCCGATCATCCCGCCGAGCGACAGGCTGTCGACGTACTCCATCACCACGTATGGGAACTGTCCGCGATCGTCGAAATCGAAGATGCGCAGGATGTTCGGATGATTGAGCCGGGCCAGCAGCTGCGCCTCGTTGCGCGTCATGCTGCGGTGCTCCTGTTCGCCTTCGGCGCCCTGCAGCAGGACCTTCACCGCGACGTCGATGCCGAGCGAGCGGTGATGGCCGCGATAGACGATCGAGCTGGCGCCGCGGCCGATCTCGGCCTCGAGCTTGCATTTGCCGATCACGCGGCCGGTCTCGGGCGGGCTGAACGCGGCGATCAGCAGCGTCTCGGGCGCCTTCTGCTGCTCCTCGCTCGGCGACAGGCCGTCATCCTCGGCGTCGTCGCCGAGGGCCGCCGCTTGGCCGTCGGAGCCCCACAGGCGGTCACCGTATTCGGCGAGGATCTTCTCGACGGAGTCGATGATGAAGGTGGTGTCCTGGAGGACGTTGTTGGGGAAGCGTCCCTCGTGCGCTTCGAAGGCGAAGACCGCCTTGCCGATGAGGATGCCGCGGGTCAGCGCCGCGGCACCGGACATGTCGTTGTAGAAGGCGGCGACCACGGCGCCCTGCTTGATGAAGATCTCGGCGCGGTTCTCGGTGCCGCGCGCGGTCAGCACGCCGGTCTTCTTCGTGCGGTTGAGCAGCTTGACCACTTCGAGCAGGTCGCGGCCTTCGACCGACCCCTGCATGAGGGCAGCGGGAGCGGGAGCAGTCGGCGAACTGATCGGCGGGGGCGTGGTCACCTGTGCTTCGTCCATCGGTACACGCTCGCTTGCCATGGATTCAACGTCCGAGAACGCTGATTTCCAGTACCAAGTTGACCGGCACGGGGCGATGCGACTGCAGGCGTGACTGCCACTTGCATCGATCGAAGCGGTCGCCGCGATAACCGCGCCAGATCATCCCCGCTGCGCGCGTTCATAGGCAGCCGGGGCGCAGCCCATCATGCGCTTGAAGACGCGGTGGAATTGCGGGTAGCTGCCGAAGCCGGCAGCCAGCGCCGCATCGAGCAGCGAGGCTTCCGGCATCCTGGGCGCGGCCAGGAAGCGTTCGATGCGCAGGCGGTTGCGGTAGTCGACCAGGGCGAGGCCGATCTGCTGCTTGAACAGCCGGCTCAAACGGCTCGCGCTCAGTCCGGTCC
>JACDEN010000050.1 GCA_013816415.1 Planctomycetota bacterium | reverse complement strand
GGCCCAGGCGGTGATCGAGGACGTGCGCAAGCTCGACGGCGCCCGCCGCGATCTCGAGACGTCCGTGCGCGATCTCCGCACCCAGCTCGCATCGGTCGAAGCCCAACGCCGCGAGCTGATGGAGGAGGTCGCGGAACGCGATCGCCGGCTCGATCGGCTCGATGCCGGTGAGGACGCGAAGGCGGTCGATGAGCGGCTGCGCATCTACCGCCAGGCTTTCGCCGAGCTCGAAGGCGGCAAGGATTGGAAGACCACGATCGAGAAGGTGCGCGCGCTCGAACGCGTGATCTCGCTGCCGGCGGCCGAATGCGAGACCGCGGTGAAGATCCTCGACCGTCAGCTCGGCGACGTGGCGCGCTCGCTCGAGGCTCTGCGCAAGATCTCGCCGATCACCGAGGATCCCAAACGATTCCGTCCGCGGATCTTCGGCATGGGCTCGAAGTACGACTTCAAGTCGCTGCCCAGCCTGCTGCTGGCGACGCGCGATTCCGGCCGCGATCTGCTGGCGTTCGTCGAGCGCATGCGCTGGACCCTTGGCGTCACCGTGCTGGCCCGCCAGGTGCCGAAGCTGCGTGCGGTCTTCAAGGAGCTGGTCGGTCTGGTCGCCGACTGGCGCGAGAAGCTGGGCGACCCGCCGCCAGTGTCGCTGACCATCCGCATGGACGCCGGCAGCGGCATCCTCGCCCTGCCCGCGATCGTGGCCGCCGACCTCGACACCATCCTCCGCCGCAAGTCCAAGGCCGCGCTGCCCGCGTCCGATCTGGCACCGATCATCGAGGAGTGCGTGGCGCTCTACCACAAGACGCTGATCGAGGCGCGCGGAGAGGCCGTGCCGCGCGTCGAGAAACCCAAGCGCGAGTCCAACGTCCAGGCCTGTGCGCGTCTCGCCGGAGAGCTGACGCAGCTGGCCGGCACCTGCGAAACGGTGTTCTCGGAGGCCGCGCGCAGCGATTTCCGCCTCGGCGAGGAGGACGCCCGTCTGATGGCCGAGGAGCACCTGGCGCGCGCCGCCCTGGCCGCCCTCGACGGCTCGTGCAACGAGATCGCCGGCTTCCCCAACGCGCCCGAGCACAAGTTCACCGCCCTGTCCGCGCGCAAGGATTTCGACCGCCTGCTCGCGGCCGCCCGCGAACGGGTGGCGTGGC
This sequence comes from Planctomycetota bacterium, assembly GCA_013816415.1. Classification (GTDB taxonomy): domain Bacteria; phylum Planctomycetota; class UBA11346; order UBA11346; family UBA11346; genus JACCZE01. The sequence goes on along the minus strand of JACDEN010000050.1, from coordinate 9,427 downwards.
TCGAACAGGCGGCGAGGTACCGCATCCAGGTGGTGGTGGCGGGGGCGTGACCGCGGTGCCCGCATTGCCTTGGCCCTCGGCGGGCTAGGCTGCCGCACCGAGGTTTCCGATGAATGCGTTCAAGATCGCGTTGCTGGCCGTGGTCGCCGTGCTGCTGCTCATCCAGGTCATCGATCGCGCGCGCGAGCCGGCCCAGCTGCAGGGGGTCAAGGCATCGGTCGACCAGCTCACGGTGGCGATCCAGCAGCAGGTCCAGGAGACGCGCAAGTTGGCGCGGGCCCTGGAATCCGGACGCGTGTCGGCCATCGCTCCGACCGGGACTGCGGCCGTGGCGGCCGCTCCAGACGGCGCCAAGGACGGGAAGCCGAAGGAAGGCGTGAACTTCCTCCAGCCGTACGATTCCAGCGCGTACCACGCCGACCAGGTCGGCGGCACGTTGCGCTACCTGGAGATTCCGCCGACGTCCGTGAATTACCTGCTCGAGAACGGCAGCTCGACGGCCGATACGTACGACCTGATCAACGACACCCTGTGCACCAACCACCCCGCCCATCCGCTCGACTGGTACGAGAGCCTGGCGACATCGGTGGTGATCACCGACGACTACAAGACCTACACCTTCACCATCCGGAAAGGCGTGATGTGGCAGAAGCCGCCGCTCGCGAAGCGCAAGGGATACGAGTGGCTGGACAAGGACGTCGAGTTGACGGCGAAGGACTTCGCGTTCTGGCTCGAGATGATCCGTGACCCCAACGTGCAGTGCCCCCAATGGAAGGGCTACTACGAGTCGATCGTCGACGCCGTGGCGGTCGACGACTACACCTTCCGGGTGCGCTGGTCGAAGAAGGAATACACGAATCTCGACATGACCCTCGGCCTGAGGCCTTTGGCGAGGCATGTCTATACGCGGTTCGCCGACGGTTCGCCGATCCCCGCCGAACAGGTGCCGGTGATCTTCAACAAGCATTGGTTCGACGAGGAGAAGCAGCACATCGGCGTCGGCATGTACCAGATCGAGGTGTTCGAGCCGTCGAAGACCCTGAGCTTCGTCCTCAATCCCGCGTATTGGGGAGTCCCGTACCACTTCCGGCGCCTCGAGTGGGACGGCGTCACCAAGCAACCGGACGCGAAGCTGGTGGCATTCAAGAACGGGCAGGTCCAGGAGATGGACTCGCTGCTGACGCCGTCCCAATACAAGGCCGAGATCCTCGATGGCGGCGAGCCCCGGTTCGATCAGAAGAACGGTCGCGCGGGGCCCTTCGGTTGGGAGCGCGTGCACGGACTGGAAGGCCGGTCGCTCTACTACTACATCGGCTGGAACCTGCGTCGTCCGCAGTTCCGCGACAAGCGCGTTCGGCAGGCGCTCGCGTACGCATTCCCGAAGCAGCGCATCCTCAAGGAGGTGTATTTCGGCCTCGGTACGCCGCAGGTCGGCCCAGTGAATCCCGACAGCGATTATTTCGACAAATCGCTCGTCGATTTCGCGTACGACCTGGCCAAGGCGAAGGCCGTGCTCGCCGAGGCCGGATTCGTGGACCACGACGGCGATGGCTGGATCGATCAGGTGATCGACGGCAAGAAGGTCGATTTCAGGTTCCGGGCCAGCTATTACGGCGCGAATCCGAATTGGCCCAAGGTCCTGTCCGTCTACAAGGACTCGCTGCAGCAGATCGGCATCGAGCTGGTGCCGGATCCGGCTGAGGACAACGAATTGCGGCGTCGGATGGACGACAAGGATTTCGATGGTCTGTGCGGCGGGTGGCTGTCCGGACTGAACGTCGACTTCCAGCAGATCTGGCATTCCAAGTTCGCGAACGAGCCGAAGTCGTCGAACTATCCGGGGTTCGCCAACAAGCGCGCCGACGAATTGGCCGACAAGCTGCGGCTGACGTTCGATGAGCCGGAACGCATCGCCATCGCCAAGGAGTTCCAGCGCATCGTCTTCGACGAACAACCGTACCTGTTCTTCCGCAACGCCGAGAACATCTTCATCTGGCACAACCGCAAGGCGTCGGACAACGACCAGAGCGAAGTGCTCGAGGGGGTAACCGAAGGCCTCGATCGCTACCACCCGCTCTACAACCGCACCAAGTTGCTGTGGCACCTGCGGAACTGATGGTGTGATCGCCTATATCCTCCGCCGACTGCTGTGGATGATCCCGACGTTCCTCGGGATCCTGATGATCACCTTCGGGGTGATGCGCTTGCAGTCGAACTCGCTGAGCCAGGAGATGGAGAAGGCTTCCGGGGGCGAGGGCGGCGTCATGGACGCCAAGCTGATGGCGACCGGGGTGGAGAACTACCTCGCCCGGTTCCGTAGCACCGGGCTCGATCTACCGGCGCTGGTGAATCTCCGCGGGTTCACCACCAAGGAGAAGGTGGTCGATAAGCTGCGCCGCACGGCGCGCGGCCCTGGCGTGTCCGAGCACCGTCGCAACCGGCTCGAAACGGATCTGTGGCTGGAAGGCCATTTCCTGGTCGAACCGCTGGCCCAGATCATCGCCGACGACGCGCTGGCCGAACTGCACGGGCCCGCGAGCCTGGCGCTGTCGCTCTGCGCCTACTACCCGCTCAATCCCGACGATCTCAAGCGATTGTCCCAGGAGGAGCAGCGGCGGCGGCAGACGCGGAATTTCGAGGTGAGGTCGCTGCGCATCGACTACGTGAACACGGAAAAGGGCTTCTCCACCACCGATACCGACGGGGCGAAGAAGCGCGCGACGGTGGCCGAATTCTGGAAGAGGAATGCGGACAGCTTCTCCCGCTCCTCGCAACGCTGGGGTGCGATCCTCGGCGAGACCGGTTTCTGCGAGGTGATGGGCAAGCTGTTCACCGGGAACCTGTTTTCGGTCAAGCGAAAGGAATACGTCTTCAACGTCATCTCCGATCGCTGGAAGGTCAGCTTCACTATCAATCTCCTGTCGATCATCATCGCCTGGTGCATCTCGGTGCCGCTGGGTATCCGCTCGGCGCGCCGCATCGGCACCATCGAGGATCAGGTCACCACCAACGCGCTGTTCTTGCTGTGGTCGCTACCCAGCTTCTTCATAGGTACCTTGCTCCTGCACCACCTATGTACCGATACCGCCAGCGGTCGGGCATGGTTTCCGAACCGGGGTCTGTCGAGCCAGGATGCGCTGTGGATGTCGACACCTCGGTACCTCCTTGACCTCGCATGGCATGGATTCCTGCCGCTATCCGTCCTCTGCTATGCGAGCTTCACCTCACTCTCGCGCTACATGCGGGCGGACATGCTCGAGCAGCTGCGTTCGGATTACGTCCGCACCGCGCGAGCGAAGGGAGCCGACGAGGATCACGTGGTCTACCGCCATGCGCTGCGCAACAGTATGGTCACCATGATCACGCTCGGTGCCGGACTGCTCTCCGAGCTGTTCGGTGGCTTCGTGATCGTCGAATACATCTTCAGCATCCCCGGTCTCGGATCCCTGCTGGTCGAGGCGGCGCGCGAGCAGGACGCGCCCCTGATCATGGGTTCGACTGTCATTTCGGTCGGACTGCTGCTGGTGGGGATCTTGATCGCAGATGTCCTCTATGCGGTGGTCGATCCGCGCGTGCGGAGCCGCTATGGATAAGGCGCGCTCTCCGCTGGCGATGGCCATGCGCCGGTTCATCTGCGTCCGCGGCGTGGTGCCCGGGCTGATCCTGCTTAGCGGCTTCGTGCTGGTCGCCATCTATGCGCCGCTGATCGCATCGGAGTCCGCGCTGCTCTGGATCGACAAGGACGGCTGGTCGCTGCCGCTGTTGCACGAACTCTTCAACCGTCGGTCGTATCCGCAGCGTCACGATCTGCTGTTCAATCTACTGATCATTCTCGCGCCGCTGATCATCATCAGTGTCCTGGTGCTGCGCCGACGCCTGGGAGCGGGCTTCCTGCTCATGTCATCGATCGGCATGGTGCTGGCGATCTGGGTCGCCTGCCAACTTCCAATCCTCCCATCGCACGAAGGTTGGCGCGCGCCGTGGCGCGATCGGCCGGGCGATGCGCATACCATCCGGGTGTGGACAGCCGCGGCCGAGCAGGGGACTCCGCCCAAGGCGGTTTTCCCGTTGGTGCCCCACCGGTACGACGCGCCCTACGAGGGGGCCATCCTCAAGGCGCCGATGAGGGTGAATCCGGTCACCCGCCACCGCTTCCTGCTGGGGACCGATTCGATCGGCTTCGATGTCCTCGCCCGCATGGTCTTCGGGGCTCGCATCTCACTGACCATCGGTCTGGTGGCGACCGCTATCGCCATGGGGATCGGCAGCATTCTCGGCGCGGTCAGCGGCTACTTCGGTGGTTGGACCGATCTGGTCCTGCAGCGGCTGGTCGAGATCATGATGTGCTTCCCGACGTTCATCCTCGTGCTCGTCGTGATCTCGATGTTCGACCGCAACATCTTCCTGATTATGGGCGTCATCGGGCTGACCGGCTGGGCTGGCACGGCCCGCCTGGTGCGCGGCGAATTCCTCTCGCAGTCGGTGCGCGACTATGTTCTTGCGGCCGAGGCGCTCGGCCTGTCGCGCACCCGCATCATGTTCCGCCACATCCTCCCCAACAGCATGAGCCCACTCCTCATCACCGCCACGTTCATGATCGCCGGATCGATCTTCACCGAGAGTGGCCTTGCCTTCCTGGGCCTCGGCGACCCCATCGCGCCAAGCTGGGGCCAGATGCTCAATCAGGGCCGCGAGAATCTGCATTATGCCTGGCTGATCTACGTGCCAGGCCTCGCCGTTTTCCTGCTCCTGACCTCGCTCAATCTGATCGGCAACGGCCTCCGCGAAGCCCTCGACCCCAAATCCACCAGCTGAGCATCGGATGGCAACCTCAGATGGCAAAGAGCACCGCATGACCGAACCCCTGCTGCGTTTCGACGACTTGCGCATCACCTTCAAGCTCCGCGACCGTTCGGTCGAGGCGGTGAAGGGCCTGTCGTTCGATATCGCGCCCGGACAGATCGTGGCGCTGGTCGGCGAATCGGGCTCGGGCAAGAGCGTGTCGGCGATGTCGATCCTGCGTTTACTGCAGGAGCCGCCCGCAACCTATCCGAGCGGGCGCATCCTGTGGAAGGGCGAGGACGTGCTGCGCATGGATGCGCGCCGGCTGCTCGCGCTGCGCGGCGGCGAGGTCGGCATGATCTTCCAGGAACCGATGACGTCGCTGAATCCGACGTGGACGTGCGGCGCGCAGGTCGAGGAGGCGCTCGAGCTGCACACCGACCTGGATGCCGCAGGGCGCCGCGCGCGCGTGATCGACCTCTTCAACCAGGTCGGCATTCCGCAGCCGGCGTCGCGCATCGACCAGTATCCGCACGAGATGTCCGGCGGCATGCGCCAGCGCGTCTGCATCAGCATGGCGCTCGCCTGCAAGCCCCAGCTGCTGATCGCTGACGAGCCGACCACCGCGCTCGACGTCACCATCCAGGCGCAGATCCTCGACCTGATCAGGCGCCTGCAGAAGGACCAGGGGATGGCGGTACTGTTCATCACCCACGATCTCGGCGTGGTCGCCGAGCTTGCGGACCGCGTGGTGCTCATGCGCAATGGCGAGAAGGTCGAGGATGGTCCGGTGTCGGAGATCTTCGCGGCGCCGAAGCATCCCTACACCAAGGGACTGCTGGCGTGCCGGCCGCGCCTCGGTGTGCGGCGCGACCGTTTGCCGACGGTCGACGACTTCATGAAGGCCGAGAACCCGAAGGCTTAGACCGTCTCGCTCGGTCGCAGCCACCACGCCTGCGGGTGGTGGGTGAAGCCGATCTTCGGGTAGTATCCTTCGGCGGCGGGCGCTGATAGCAGCACCAGGCGGGTATCGAGCCCCGCCGCGGCCTTGGTGCGGCGGATGAGCTCCTTGCCGATGCCGCCGCGCTGGTGCGACACCCGCACCGCCAGATCCGACAGGTAGGTCACGTAGCAGAAGTCGCTGAGCGAGCGCGCGATCCCGATCAGCAGATCGCCCTCCCAGGCGGTGATCACCAGGTTGGCGTTCGCGAGCATCGCCTGCATGCGCGGGCGGTCGTCCACCGGGCGGCGCTCGCCGAGGGTCGAGGCGCGGTAGCACGAGATCACCGCATCGAGGTCGAGCTGGTTGCCCAGGCGGTAGTCGATCATGGTCCAGCCCCTTGTCCGTCGCCGACAGCGACACCATGCTGTCGGATGACTGGAGAACCAGCATGTTCATGCCGTACGCCCGGGCGGTGGCCACGTCCGCATCCCAGAGCCGCATCCAGCAGCTGATCGAGGAGCGCGTAAAGCCGGACGCGGACAAGGCCGCGATCGACAAGCGCATCTGGGACATCTTCGGCGAGCGCTGGGCGGTGATGTTCACCGACCTCTCGGGATTCTCGCGGCGCGTCTCGCAGTTCGGCATTATCCACTTCCTGCAGACGATCTATGAATCGCTGCGCATCCTGACGCCGTGCATCGAGAGCCACGACGGCATCATGCTCAAGGTCGAAGCCGATTCGATGATGGTCATCTTCCGTCGGCCCGACCTCGCGCTCGAATGCTCGATCGCGATGCAGCAGTCGCTCAAGCAGTACAATGCGAACATCGTGCCCGAGGAGCAGATCCTGCTGTGCGTCGGCCTCGGCTACGGAGACATGCTGCGCATCGGCGACGAGGACGTGTTCGGCCCCGAGGTGAACGCCGCCAGCAAGCTCGGCGAGGACACCGCCAAGGCGTGGGAGATCCTGGTCACCGAGAACTTCAAGAGCGCGCTGCAGAAGCGCCCGGGCTCGGGATTCCAACGCCTGGACGAGGCGCCTCCGGGCGCCGAAGCCGCCTACAAGCTCCTCTATCAGCTGACCTGAGCGCGCGCCGATGGTTCAGGCCAGCGCCTTCGTCATCCGCACGTGCGGCCCGGCAACCGGGATCTCGAAGACCGCCGACACCACCGTCCATCCCTGCTTCTGGTAGAACCCGATGGCGCTCGTGCGCGCATTGCACCACAGCATGCGAACGCCGCACGCGCGCACCATGCGATCGCCGACCACGAGCAGCGCTGCCCCGGCGCCCGCACCCCAATGGCAGTGATTTAGCGAATCGGTGTGAAACACCCTGATTTTATCGGTGGTTTTGTGTTGACTACAGGCCTAAAAAAAATTTCGGCCGTGCATGGACCTCTCGCATCGCCGCGTCCTGCGCGCACGCAGTTTTGACGCTTTCCTCCACCTGTTCTCCTGTTTGGACGAGCACTTCCTCCGCCGGCGCGTCTGGGGCGCCATGCAGGTGGTTGTCGGGGTCTTCGCCCTCGTCATACCTGGTCGTGACATGAGCTACCAGGCGGCGTGCAAGACGGTTTTCCATTGGGCGGGCATCCGCTTTGGCTGGGCGCAGACCCCTGACCATGCCGGCTTCGCGCGCGCCCGCACCAAGGTTTCGACCGATGAGTTCCTCCGCGTTCTCAGCTTGGCCAAAACCTGGGCGACGACACAGTTGCGTCAGGTCGAGAGCCTGTTGCCCGGGCGTATGCTCGTCGCTATCGACGGGAGCATTCTCCATGTGCCGCGGACCGCGTCGCTGAAGCGATCCTTCCCTATCCCCGCCGACCGCATTGGCCTTGAGCAGTACCATTACCCGCAGGCGTTGCTGGTATCGGCGTGGGATGTCGCACGCCGCATTCCACTGGCCTGGAAGCTGTCGAGCATTCGGCGCGGTGAACGCGATGTCCTGCGCGATCTGCTCGCGGTGCTGCCGGCGCTCTGCGTGCTGATCCTCGATCGCGGCTATCCCGCGCGTGACCTCATCGGCGAGATCTTGGCCAGCGGCCGCGATTTCGTCGTGCGCATGACCTCGGCCGAATCCGGGTCCTGGCCTGAAGTCGCCGCATTCCTCGCCAGCGGAAAACGCTCGGCCATCGTCGATGTGCTGGTCGGCAAGGGTCGCGAGCGCCGCTCGGTGCGCCTGCGCCTGGTGCGGCGCGTCTTCGCCCGCGGCAGGCCAGGCAAGCACCAGCGACGCGACGTCATGGTCGTGCTCACATCCCTGGTCGATACGGCGCTCGACGACCGTGACCTCTGCCGGCTGTACGGCGCTCGCTGGGGCATCGAGACCATCTACCGCGAGATGAAGTCCATCGGCCAGATCGAGCGCTGGCACGGCCGTACGCCCGCGCTCATCGAACAGGAATTGCTCGCACTCATGCTCTGGTTCACCATCGCCGCCGTCTTCGCCCAGCTCACGCTCGTGACGCACGATGATCCCCACCCCGACCGTCCGCTGCAACGACCGAACACGAAGCGCGTCTTCGAAGCGGTCGGAATCGTGCTGGAAGCACTCTTCTGCAGCGCCCTGTCCACCGGGCGCGTCGCAGTCCTCTTCCTCGCCAGGGCCGATGACGCCATCAATCACATCCGACGGACGCTCCAGCGCCGCCGGCCGGGACGATCGTACGCGAGAAAGGCGAAGCACCCGTATGCGCGATTTGAAGCAAATACGTGAGGGCTATGTCAATGCCATTGGCCCGCACCCCGGATGACGGGATCGGTTGCCATGCCGCGCAGCTGGTACGCTTCGCGGCCTTCGAACGGCACCGCCATGAAGGATGCGCAGCCGAGCACACGCCCGCGCACGATCGCCGCCAGGTGGATGGTGGTCGCCTCCAGATCGCCCGGGAAACGCGCATCCGCGACGGTCAGGGTCGGACGCAGGATCGCATGCCTGAGTGGGACCAGGGCCTCGGCCGTGGTCACCTCGATCGAATAGGTCTGCGAATCGGCGTCGTGCGCGGCCATGTCGGCACCATAAAACCAGTGTCCGAACCATGCCAGTGGATGATTCCACCAGGCCGCCGGGAGCGTAGGATGCGGGCGTGGAATCCTCGCATGTTCAACGTGTCGCTTCATCCGGGCTCAGGATCCTGCTCGGACTGATGCTGGTGTCGGGGCTGGTCCCGAAGCTCGGCGCAGAGACCGTCGATCCATCGACGCCGGTCGTGGCGCCTGCTCCCGCGAATCCTCCGGCCCTTCCGTCCGCGACCGATCCCCATGCCGACGTCGCCGCAGCCGTGCCTCCACCGGAAGACCCGACGGTCACGGACGCCAAGGCCTTCTACGACTGGGTCAGCGACAAATCGAAGAAGAAGATCTACCTGCGCATCGCCGGCGATTACGATGTGAATGCCGATGGCATCATGGAGCGCGGCATCGATCGCCCCAGCCGCTTCGGCATCATGCGCCTGTACCCCAAGGGCTACGACATCGTGCGGCGCGTCTCGATGTTGCCGCTGCCGCTGCAGCAGCAGGTCTACGACCACATCCGCTCGCACCAGTTGCGCAGCGGCTGGATCCAGCCCAAGCCATAAAAAAAGCGCCCCGCCCGGATGGGCGAGGCGCTGAGCCATCATGGGATGACGATCAGCTCAGGCGTCGACGCCGCCTTGACCGGCTTCACCGCCGTGGCTGTGACTCGGCGGGCCGTCGCGGCG
>JACDEN010000454.1 GCA_013816415.1 Planctomycetota bacterium | reverse complement strand
CAGCACGGCCGCGGCGGTGGGCGGACTGCGCGACCGCCAGCTGATCAAGACCGTCGCCATCGATCCGCACGCCGACGAGACCCTGGTCACGCCGATCACCCGCGCCACCACCACCGCCTACCTCGGAGATCCTGACGTGGTGCTGATCGGCGCGAACGACGAGGTGCAGTTCATCGACCGCACCGCGCGCCTCGGCGTCACCTACCGCTACACCGTCGCGCACATCGGCAACGAGACCAAGGCCAGCGATCTGGCGCCCGAGGTCGCCGCGGTCATGCCGGCGGCTCCAACGGGCGCCGACGCCACCGCGCCGACCCTGGCCATCCTCGGGCCGACCACCGACGCCTGGTCCGCGAATCCGCGCATCTCGCTGCAGTATGCCGACGGCGAGAGGGGCATCGACCTGTCGTCGCTGCGCGTCTCCTTCAATGTGGCTCTGGGCAGCGGATCGACCGCGACCGGCGGCCGCCCCGCCGGCGCCGACATCAGCGACCTCTTCGAACGCAAGGATGCCGGCGGCTACGTCTACCAGGTGCGCGCCCCGCGCGATCTGCCCGCGTTCACCGCGGTGACCATGACCGCGCGCATCTCCGACCTCGCCGGGAACATCACCACGCGCACCGTCTCCTTCACGGTCAGCGAGGTCTCCTCGAACAAACCAACGGCAGTGATCTCGACCGATCGCACCAGCGGGACCGCACCACTGACCGTCCAGTTCACCGGCACGGCATCCACCGACGACGGCAAGATCATCGCGTGGGATTGGATCTTCGGCGACGGCGGGGCGGGAATCGGCAGCACCGTGAGCCACACCTACACGACCGGTGGGACCTATACCGCGCAGCTGTTCGTCCGCGACAATGACGGCGGCGTCTCCAGCGCATCGGTGGTGATCACCGTCAGTGGCGTCGCGCCGCCGGCGCCGGTGATATCCAGTGCCGCCAGTGCCGTCGGAACGGTGGGCAGTTCCTTCTCCTACGCCATCACCGCGACGAACAGCCCGACTGGCTACGCGGCGACCGGGCTTCCGCCTGGTCTCGCGATCGCCGGTGGAACCGGGATCATCTCGGGAACGCCCACGGTGGCGGGAACCTTTGCGGTGAACGTCTCCGCGACCAACTCCGGAGGGACGGGCGCCGGGTCACTCTCCATCACTATCGCGGCCGCGAATCCCGTGGTGCCGGCGATCACCAGTCCGGCGACGGCTTCCGGAGTCGTGGGCGCTGCGTTCAGCTATGCGATCATCGCCACCAACGGTCCGACTGCTTACACTGCGAGCGGTCTGCCAAACGGGCTGTCGATCAACGCCGCGACCGGCATGATCACCGGCATCCCGACCACCGCCGGTGTCTCGCTGGTCGCGATCGGCGCAAGCAATCCCTCCGGCGCGGGATCAGGGACCATCGCCGTGACCATCACCGCGTCGGCCTCGGCACCGGATGCCGATTCTGCGGGCGGCAGCGGAAAGAACTGCGGGTTCGGCAGCAGCCTGGGCGCGCTCGCCGCACTGCTCGCGCTCATGGGACGGCGCCGCCGATGACCGTGGTCAGGTTCGGGGTCATCCTCGCGTCGCTGCTCGCCGCGCCGCTTTACGCCGTCGACGTCCGTTTCACCGCGACCGAGCGCTCCTTCGCGATGCCGGCGGCGTCCGATCAGCTGGTGGCGCGCTTCCCGTTCACCAACCACGGCGCCGCCGCGGTGCGCTTCCAGGTGGCGAAGCCGACGTGCCCGTGCGAGACCATCCAGCTCGACGACGACCGCATCGGACCGGGCGAGGACGGGATGATCGCCGTCACCCTCGCCATCGAGCCGGGCGAACGCGCCGAGCGGCGGTCGATCCGGGTGCAGTTCGCGGATGATGGCGCCTCCGTCGCGGCGCCGGCGCAGCAGATCGAACTGGTGATCCGCGTGGTGCCGCCGTCGCAGGGCGCTGACGCGATCCCGCCGGCCGCGTCCGCCGTGGTCATGTCTTCACCAGCCGCTCCGCCAGCTGCTGCAGTTCGGAGCCCGTGAGCGCCCCCGACAGGAATTCGGGAAGCAGTCCAGGCGTGCAGGTTGGCCGTGCGTCCGTTTTTCGGACCGGATCAGTCGCCAGTTCCGCGTGGCGGCGAGCCGATGGGCTTCCCCTCTGGACGGCAGGCCGGAAGGGCGTCGCCGTATCGATCCTCAGATCCGGTCGCGTGATTCAAGTGGAGGTATGACAGCTAGTTACCGTACATTCCGCGGCGCAGCCCGGCGCCAGGGAAGGCTTTCCCAGAGCTCTGCCCCCGTCGCACCGGCATTACCTGGGGTATACTCGAGGGCGACTCATCCCACGCGGGCGAGTCGCGGAGGGGCCATGCTCGGTCGACTGACGGTGATCATCGCGCTGCTCGCCGGCGCGGCTGCCGGAACGTCGATCGTGATGTTCGCACTCGGCGGCAAGCGCCAGGACGACTGGTACGCCTATGTCTTCGCGGTGACCAGCGCGATCGGATTCACCGTCGCATTCCTCTGTGCTTTCGCGTGGATGGTGCTGTGGCTGGTGCGCAGGTACTCCGACCGGCGATTCGGAACCCAGGTCTTCCGGAGGAGCGAGCGCTGACATGACGGACGATGATCAGAAGCGGAAGACGCAGGAGCTGGTGCTCACCCCGAGCCAGCAGCGCGCGGTGCTCCTGCAATCGCTCCGTGACCAGATGCAGCAGCTGACCGCACGACTGCAGACCGTTCCGAAGGAGCGGGTCGATGAGATCCGCGCGATCGAGGCCCAGCTCGAGAAGCTGCGCAAGGACGTGCATGCGAGCCTGGGGGACACCCAGCGCCTGTGACGGGTCAGCCGAGGTGGCGCTGGAAGAACGCCACCGCCGGCTCGAGATCGATCTCGTGCCCGCCCTGGAAGCGGTCGAGTTCGAGCGCGCGCTCGGCGCCGGCCGCACGGTAGATCGCGCGCAGGTGGGTGAACGCGCGCATCGCGTCGGACTCGATGAAGCAGGTGTCCTCGATGCCGATCTGCACCTGGCACGGGCGCGGGGCGATCAGCCCGGCGACGTCCGAGATGTCACCGATGCCGCGCAGTCCCAGCAGGAACTGCGAGCCGCAGGTGTTGCCGCGTCCGCGCTGATTCACCGCGTCCTCGATGGTGCTGAGGTAGCCGCTGATCACCGCCGCGCGCACCCGGCGGTCGAGCGCGCTGGTGTAGGTGGTCATGGTGCCGCCGAACGAACAGCCCATGCAGCCGATGCGCCGCGGGTCGACCTCGGGCCGCGCGCACAAGTGATCCAGGCAGCGCTGCGCGTCGGCGAGATCGAGGGTCAGCAGCTGGTAGCCGAAATATCCCATGGCCGTGGGCGCAGAGCACCGCCGGCCGACGCTCGCCGCGCGACAGGCCGTCCGGGATCAGCACGTAGCAGGGGATCGAGGAGAACGGATCGGGATTGAACACGATGCGCTCGCGGACGTAGCCGTCGAGCCGTTCGCGCGCGAGCACCTCGAGCGCGGGGCGGCACCGCGGCGGCTGCGGACCGAGCAGCCGGACCAGGGCTGAACGGAAGCGCCGTCGCCAGCGCCGCCAGTCCTCGCG
>JACDEN010000049.1:2342-10582 GCA_013816415.1 Planctomycetota bacterium | reverse complement strand
GCCGGTGGTAGTGCCGCCGGAGGTGGTCGTCCCCGTGGTCGTCCCGCCGGTGGCTGCGGTCGCCCCGTGCGCGGGGGCGGACCACGCGGAGAGGTTCGGCCCCGCGTCGTACGCGCGGACGCGCGCGTAGTACGTGGTGCCCGGCGCGAGGCCGCCGACGCTGCGCGTGGTGGTGTTCCCGAGATCGACGCCGTCGTAGCCCGCGACCTTCGCGGTGAAGACGGCATCGGTCGCGATGTCGAGGCGGTAGCCGCTGACGCCGACATCGTCGCTCGCGGCAGTCCAGCTCAGGGTCAGTGAACTGGCGGTCGCCGCGATCACGGCGAGACCGGTTGGTGCGCTGGGCGCTTGGCTGTCGACCACACCGATCACGCGGTTGGACGAGACGGTGCGATAGTGGTACGTGGTGGCCGGTGCGAGATTGGTCAGTGTGACCACGTGGTGCGACACCAACGTCGTATCCACCGTGGTCTGCTGACCATACCCGGTGTTGAAGCCGAAGATCACCTGCGAGGTCGACGGCGCGCCGGTATCCCACGAGATGGTCGCGGTGGTGGTGCCGATCGCGCCGATCGCGACATTCGCGATGGTGGTCGCAGCGCCGCCGCCGACCGCCATGGGATCGAGGACGATCGTGCTGTCGGCGGTCGCGGTCTGATTGCCGGCCACGTCCTTCGATCGGATCGCATAATGGATCGGCTTGCCGCCAGGCAGACGGCGGAGGAGGACGGAATGGCTGGTGCCGTAGCCGCTTTCGATGTCGGAGCAGCCGTGGTACTGATCGCTCAGCCCCCAGGTCACGACGCCGATGGTCGCCTCGTCGGTCTGCCACTGCACGCGCACCGTGCTGGCGTCGACCTGCGCGACCTGGATGCCCTGGATCACCGGCGGGGTGCGGTCGGCATCGAGGACCGGAACCGGGATGGCCTCGATGTTGCCGCGGATCGACAGGCGCCGGATGTAATAGAGCAGCGCCGAGAGGTCGTTGCCGGTGATCTCCGGTCGCGGCACGCTGCCGCCCATCCCGCTCTGGATGTAGGCGGCGAGTTGCGCGTCGGACCAGTAGCCCAGCTCATCGACATTCGCGAGGTCGCCCAGGCGGGCATGCCCGGTCGCACCGCGCAGCGCGGTGAATCCCGGCCGCGATCCAAACGGGAAATTCGCGACCGTGCCGGTGCGCCAGATTCCGGTGCCGCGGTTGTTGGTGCCGTAGTCGTAGGTGAACGGCAGGTCACCCGTGAGGAAGCGCCGGAAGGAGACCAGCCCCGAGGTGCCGAATCCGGTGGTGATCATCCGCGACTCGGTGTCGTCGATGGCGATCGCCCACGGATAATGCCCGGCGGATTCGGGCAGCGAAAAGACCTGACCTGTGTGGTACGGAGAACCGCCGCCGCTCATGAACAGCCGGGTGTTGCGCGTGCCGTCGGCGGAGAGGCGCGAGACCTCGGTATTGCCGCCACCGCCGGTGCCCATGGTCACCATCACGTCGTCGCGCGGGCCGACGTTGCCATGGCGGTCGACGTCGAGCCACAGCCAGCCCGGGTCGCGCGAGGCGAGCACGCCGATCTTCTCGATGCGCCCGTTGCCGAAATTCACTCGGCGCACCGTTCCGGTGAGATGCTCAGCGAAGACGATGTCGTTGTGCGAGTCCAGGCGCAGCACCTGCGGATAATTGACGGTCGCCTGGGCGATGGTGCCGTCGGCGATGTAGTCGTCGGGATGGCCTTCGACCAGGGCCTTCGACGCCACCGGCGGGGCGAGCGTGCCTCCGGCCACGGTGGTGACGCTTGCGCCGTCGGGCGACAGCTTGCGGATCGTGGCATTTCCCATGTCAGCGATGTAGAGCGAACCGTCGGGCGCGAAGGCGATGCTGTAGGGCGAGCTGAATAGAGCCTGGCCGCTGGCGCCGTCGCGGTATCCGCTCACCCGCGGCGTACCGGCCGCGGTGGTGATCACCGGCGTCGCTCCCGACAGATCTATGCGCGCGATGCGATGGTTTCCGGTGTCGGCGATGTACAGCGTGCGGTGCGACGCGTCGCGCGGGTCGAAGGCGAGATCGACCGGCATGGTGAACGCGATGCCGCCGGCGAAGGTCCCGATCAGCCGCTCGGTGTCGGCATGGACGGCGGCAATGGGGATGGTCGCGTCGCGGAAATCGTACGGCGTCACATCGGTCCGCCGCTGGTAGCCGACCAGCGTGGTGACCGAGCCATCGAGCGCGACGCGCCGCACCGCGCCCGAAAGCTCGACGCACACCCACCCCGGTCCGGCCGGATCGGCGACGAAGGTGCTGTAGGGGCTGACGCTGTTGTCGTCGCGCGGACCGTCGTAATCGTCGTGGCGTTCCGCCGCATCGAACGTGCCTTCAGAGGTCGAGCTGGTCTGCGCGATAAACGGCGTGCTGTAGATGTCGCCGCGGCCATTGCGGTAAAAGGTGGCGGTCCCCCAATGCAGCCCGGCGATCGGCTGGTTCAGCGGTTCGGCGAGCCAGTTGTGAGCGTCGAGGAGATCGCGCGGGTCGCCCATGGTGGTGGCCGGATCCGACTGGCGATACGCGAGGGGATGCGCGAGCGGATGCGAGCGCACACCGGGGAAGGTCACCCAGTCGGCCATCGGCGGATCGTAATGGCCCTCGAATCCGGTGAGACCGACCAGCGGCACGCGCTGCACACCACTCACCGGGCCGGGGACGTTGTCGACGATGATCAGGATCGGCAGCCGGTCGTAGCGGTCGAGATCGGGGCCGTCGATGAGTTCGAGCGAGAGCGCATGCGTGCCGTCGGGGATGGTGCTCACATCGAGGACGGTGTCGACGATGCCGATCGCCGGCGCACCGATCGGCTGACCGTCGAGCAGGTACTGATAGGTGACGCCGGTGGGAGGCATCGGCGCGCCATAACGGTTCTCAGCGATCAACGTGAACGCCGTCGAGCCGCGCACGATCGGTACCGGCGCCGCCTGGACCGGCACCGCCACCGGCTTCAGGAAGCAGGTCTCGCCATCTCCCCACATATTGCGCACCTGCATCGTGATCGCGACGGTGACGACATGGCCCGCAGCGTCGGTCGCGGTGATCGTCCCGGTGTGCAGGCCGGCATCCGTATATCCGGGGTACCACACCCAGCGCGCTTTTCCGGGGCCGCCATAATTCGGGTAGAGCGTGGCTCCCGCGGGAAGCCCCGTGCCGGTCACGGTCAGTCCGCCGCTGGCGCTGGTCGCGGTGATGGTGAGATCGAGGAGGCCAGCTTCGTCCACCACGACGGTGGGCACCGGCCCCAGCACCAGGTTTGGCTGGTTGTTGTCGACCACCGCGACGGTCAGCGGCGAGACCCCGGCCGACAGCGTTGTAAAGGTGCGGTCGTCCGAGATCACGATGGTAGTGTCGACGGCCGATGCGGCGGAGCCCCAGTGGACGATCGCGGCGCACCAGGCAGCGACGGCGACCGCGCGCCGGACGGACCGGAGAGGACGGGTGGATGACGAACTGGTGGTCATGGGAGACTCCCGGAAGGTGCCGCCTGCCGCCTTGGGGCGGCGGAGTCCGGCACAGCTGTACTCGCAGCCGCGGACGACTTTTTACAGGATTCCAACCCCTGGCGGCGGCGGTGCCTCGCGCACTCGCATCTGAATGCCGCGAAGAGGCCGTAACCTCAGCCGCCCGCTGCTCGTTATAACGGGGATCGCTCTCCACCTTCCCGGAACCCGCCATGAAACACCTGCGCCTCCCCCTCTGCCTGAGCATCGGACTCGTCGGGGCCGCCGGCCTGGCCCCGGCCGCCGACTCATTGAACGATCTGCGCGTGCAAGGCGATTACCTGTGGACGCGCGACCATTCCAAGAGCGACACCACCTTCAGGATCGGTGCGTTCACGGCGACCCAGTCCGACAGTGACACCCATGCCCCCGAAACGCATTTCCGCACGGGGATCCTGTGGATGGGGTCGCTCGACGTATTGAAGCCGGGTGATGCCGGCGGCAGCTTCATCTACGGTGTGGGGGCGGCCTACGACCGCTCGACGGATTCCGATCCCAACATCGAATTCATTTCACAGGGCGCGATCGCGGATCTGTACGGCGGGTGGGGCTGGGCCTGCAGCGAGCGCTGCCACATCGAATTGACCGCGCTCGGCGGCGGCGGAGTGATCTCGACACGCCTGGAGTCGACCATTCCCGGCATCACCGACCAGGACACCGACACCGCGCCCTACTACGAATACGGCGTCCGGGCCGGCACCTATTATACCTCGCCGGATGGCTGGCAGTTCGGCATCGAGGGCAGCTACACCATGGGCCACATCACGGCCGAGTTCACCCTCAACCAGGGCACCACCTCGGTGATGGCAACAGGACGCGACCGCCTCGAGAACGCGGCGGTCGGAGTCGGGATCGGCTATCGGTTCCGATGAGGAGCGGGCCCGGTCCGGGCCCGCGGCGGGTCACTTGGTTTCGCGGTTCGCGAACTGGGTCACGATCTGCCAACGGCCGCGCGCGGCTTCCTGCTCGGGCGTGGTCGCGTAGCGCTTCACGTAGATGTCTTCGCGATAGCTGCGGATCTTGCGCAGGCACAGCGCGCGCAGCTGCGCGGCTTCTTCGGCGGTGCGCTTCTTCGGGGATTGGATGAGCGCCGTCAGGCCGTCGATGCTCGGGTGGATGGAGGCAGACGGACTGGTTTCATGGCGCATCGGGACCTCGCGGGTTGGGCAGGGGTTCAGAACCCTAGCACGCGGGAGCCGAAAAGCATGCAACGTGTTTGCTCAGGGGCTTCGCCCCTACGGCCCTGCGGGCCTACCCCCGGGCTTTGTCGTGGCTCGATTTTGCCAGCAGAGCTGGCGAAATCGTGGGCGGATGGGCTGCGCCCATGGTATCCGCCCACCGCCCCTCGGCGCCCGCGCCATCGCAGCGCGACGGGGCCCCCTGCCTGAGCAGTTACTTCCACATCAACCCTGCGCATGACGCAGCAGGAACAGGGCCGATGACCATGCACCGAGCGTGTATGCGATCCCTGAACCGCGTGCGACCGTATCCGTCGCCAGCGGCTGGAGTTGGCGCTCCGGCTCCGATGGGCGGCGCAGGCGGCAGGCGAGGCGGGACGAGGTGATCGCCGACGCCCCGGGGAACCGCAGCGCACCGGTCCGCTCGGCGCTCGCGTAGTTCGCCACGTAGATCAGAGCGGCATCGCCGCGGCTCCAGGCGGCCGCGAACACGTCGTCGTGGCCGGTGATGACCGGACGGTCGCTCGCGCGGTGGAAGTCGTAGGTCGAGAGATCCTCGCCGACGAACAGGCGGATCTCCTCGATCGCGACCTTCGCGAAGGAGCTCGAGGTGTCGGTGTTGCATGGATAACCCTGAAGGAACCCACCCATGATGATGCCGTGGGCACGATGGCCGTCGGGGGTCTGGGAGAAACCGCTGACGACATCGGCCATCGCGAAGGCGCCGATGAGATGGCGCGGTGCGATCGGGATGAAATCGCACTGCGGCGGCGCCTCGCCCGGACGGTAGGCCGTGCCGGGGCCGTAGTTGTCCTCGTTGACGAAGACGAGGTCGGACATGTTCTCGGCCACGATCGACGGGGTTCCGGACAGGTGCATGAACAGGATGCCCTCGGCACCGACCCGTCGGCGGCACCACAGGAGGAGATCCTGGAATTCGTCGGCATCGGTGTGGTAGTCGCCGCGGGCGTGATCAGGATGACGGCAGGGATGCGGCGTGGTCCAGTCGAAATAGAGGCCATCCCAGGGGATGTCGGTCAGGATGCGGTCGATGCTGCGCTTGCGGAATTCGTTCCAGCCGCTGCGCAGGCACATCAAACCGCCGAATTCACCGCTGCCCATCCAGGTGTGGACGATGCCGACCGACGGTGCGGCCATGTGCATCCACTCGTGGGCGTGCTCGACGTAGCCCGCTGATTCGGGATGGAATTCCTTGAGCGATATGTACGGCACGATGCGCATGCCCAGGCGGTGCGAGGTCGCGACCACCCTCCGCAGCTCGGTCATGCCGGCCGGATCGTACGGAGGGTACATGCCGTCGTGCCAGAAGGGTCCGTCTTCCCGGTAATCGTTGTGGAATCGGACCAGCCGCACGCCGGCTGCGGCCTGGCTGGCGAGTTCCTCGTCGGTCGGCCACGAACTGCTGGCGGTCAGGTGGAAGACCGTGGACCCGACCCGCTCGCGGGGCTTGATGTTCGGCAGTCCGATGCGCAGCCCGAACGAGGTGGTGCCGCGCACGCTGGTCGGCAGCCGCCGGTAAGCGAGGCAGTGCGGCGACATGGTGATGCTGGTGCCGTCGGCGCCGTGCTCGACGAGATGCAGTCCCAGTCCGATGTCGGGCTTGAGACCGCGGTCCCAGCCGTGCAGCTCCGACGGTGGGAAGATCTCGATGCCCTCGACGCCGCGTTCGAAGCAGATCAGGTACTGCGGGACGGTGCTGGCCTGGAAGATGGTGCCCGTGGCCTTCGCGAGGCCGTGCCATTTTCCCCAGCCGAGCAGGTCGCCGCCGAGCTGGGACGGATGCGGGCGCACCAGCGCATCGGTCATCCCCGCGCGCAGCGCGAGATCGAGCACGCGCACCTCGACGATGTCGTCGGATCCCGGGTCGCCGATGACGTCGAGCGTGGTGTGCACCAGTCCGAACGGACGGTACTCGGTGGTGCGCCTGAAGCGGACGCCGGTCGCGACCCCGGCATCGTCACGGTACGTTCCCTGCGCCACCACCACCGGATGGCCCTCCGCGGACCGCTCCACGCTCATCGCCGCGGCCCGCTCGTTGCGCTCGTGGTAGAACGTCCACCGTCCGTCGCTCGCCGGATCGGCGAAGGCGTAGCGGACCATGCTCGACACCGGCGCGCGCAGCAGATTGGCGCCTGAGCCGTGGGTGAACACGATCGAGGTCCACGCTCCGCCGCGCGCACCGTCGTGTTCGACCGTCCACCATGGACTCGAGACGCGGATGCGATCACCCTGCGTGTCGATGACCAGATCCGTGGCGGGGGCGAGCTTGTCGACGAGGAGTTCGGTCATGGATTCTTTCGTGCGATGAGGTTCCGGTGCGACCGGTGCGACGGGATGCGATCGGCTCATCCGCGGGGCGGCGACCAGCAGACATGCCTGGCCGGAAAATCGACGTCGAAGGAATCATCGGGGGCTGGAGCGTGGTAGGTGCTGATCAGCGTGTAGCGATCGCGGCCAGAGGTATTGCGCACGGTTCCGTGCAGGAGGCGATCTCCGAAGACGATGATGCTTCCCCGCCGCACGTCGCAGGTGGTCTCGCGCTCAGCCGGCCACTGCCGGGTCGCCACATGCATCGGGAATTCACCGACGTTCACGCCTGGCGTGACCACGTGATGAGCGGTCCAATCCTCGCGGTGGCTGCCATCGACGACCTGCAAGGCACCGTCCGCGGCGGCGACATCGTCGAGCGCGATCCACACCGAGATCTTCGGGCGCGTGTTCGGCCAATACAGGACGTCGATGTGCCACGGGGTGGGGTAGCTCATGCGCCCGGACTTGAAGGCGATGCGGTCGCTCAGGAACATGATCCCGTCGGGCATCAGCGGCCGCAGGATCGCCAGGATGCGCTCGTCATCCGACCATCGCCGGCAGAGCGCGCTGACCGTGGACGCACCGACCTTGATCGACGACCCGGGGCCGCCGTGTTCGGACAGGATGCCTCTGGCTTCGGCGTTCATCTCGGCGCATTCGCCGGCGCTGAACACCCCCTCGAGCAGGAGATAGCCGTCACGGGCATAGCGCTCGGCGAGATCGGCGGCGGGATGGGCAGCCCAGGGAATCGACGCGGATGGCGCTGGCATGTCTGGGCTCCGATGACGGGTGGAGCCGCCGATCATATGAAATCGGTGGGACGGACGCAGCAGTCCTTACTTCCGGAAATGGTGGAGTTTCTTCCGGGGCGCGGCAATCACGGCCCGATCAGGGCTTCCGCGCGGCCGCCACCACCTCGAGGAATTTCGCGAGCTCGGAGAAGTTGTTGCCCCAGGTCGTGTACATGACGCCATCGATGCCGCGAAGGCCCTTGGCCTCCTTCAACCACGGGATCATGTTATCCGACGACGCATCGTAGAAACCGCAGAGGATCTGCCGGTGCCCGCCGTCGGCGAAGAACTTCATCGCTTCGGCGCGCTGTTCGGCATGGCCATGCCAGTTGAGGATGACGATCTCACGGTCGAGGCCGTCGCCGGCGCCGAACCACGGATCGATGCCTTTCACCAGGTAATAGGG
>JACDEN010000049.1:0-2332 GCA_013816415.1 Planctomycetota bacterium | reverse complement strand
CTCCCAGGATCCGTGGAAGGGATCCTTGCCCTTGACCAGGTAATCGTAGGCGTCGTGCTTGGACGCGTTGTGGTACGGATCGAACATGTCGTTCCACGCGAAGACCGGTTTTCCTGGATCCTCGGCGCGGATCAGCTGCACGCATTTCGCGGCGTGCGCGGCCAGGGTCTGCGCTGGCGTCTTGCCGGACTTCACGCAGCTGCCGTCCCACCCCTGATGGCGGATCTCGTCGTGGGGAATGATGTAGCCGTCGGGCTGCATCACCGTGTGCAGCTCATGCAGGTTGCGCTGGATCAGCGGCCAGATCGCCGGTTCGTTCATGCAGGCGGAGACGCCGTAGCCGAGCGTGATCGAGGCGTGCGAGTATCCAATGAGCACGCGGTCCCCCTCCTTCAGCCGGCTGCCCGTGGGCACGCGCACCACCGGCTGGTCATACCAGTATTTGTAGAGTCCCGGCCAGTCGGTGTTGCCGGCCTTGGGATCCTTGGCGTCGGCGAAGTCCTTTCCTTCGGTGTAGGTCGTCTTCCGGTCGACGCTGGTGACGCTGAACGGCAGGTTCTCGCGGCGCAGCAGGTTGACGAAGCCGCCCGGTTCGATGCGCACATCGTCGATCCACAGGCTACCGCTCACCCCGCCCCACGATCCGATGCGCAGCGATACTTCGGTGCTGTCCAGGGTGTTGAACGGGATGTCGATCCGGGTCCAATCCTGCGTGGTCTTGACGTCGAAGCCCGGATGGGCGAGGTCCTGCTTGCCATGCACCGAAACATTGAAGGTGTTGGCTGGCACGAAGTCCTTGGTCTTCACCATCAGGGACAGGTGGTAGTAACGGAAAGGCTTCACCGCGATGGTCTGGGTGATGCGTCCATTCCCATGCTCGTTCTTCCCCTTGATGTCCTGGATGCGCAGCGACGAGTTGCCGTCGCTGGCCACCGCCATGTCGATGAAACACACCGCTCCGGGATCGTCGACGTTCCAGCCGGTCGGCCGGTCTGCTCCCGCGGAACTCTCGAACGATCCATTGACGATCGGCATGTCCTGATCGGCGCCGACCAGCGCGCCGTTTGTGACCACGAACGGCGCGTCGACGACCGGCGTGCCCTCGGCCAGATTGGGATCGTTGCTCAGCAGGTCGGTGCCGAAGTCGCAGGCGAAGACGTAGCATCCGAGCTTGAGGTCGCGGCAGGCCTGGCGCACGCGCTTGACGTTGGTGTCGTACTCGGGCCGGTGGACGGTGGTGGTCTCGAACCAGCGCGCGAACTTGCAGTCGGTGATGGCGATGCCGTTATAGCCGGCCTTCTCCGCCAGCTTCAGGACCTCGATCACCTCGTCGCAATTCTTCGCGAACATGAAGTTGTGCGAGATGTAGACCCACTTGTAGGCGGGATCCGCTGGGCGCGGAGTCTCGGCGGCCTGCAGGCGGAAACCCCCGAGCGTGGCGGCGATCATCAGCAGGACGGGGAGGAAGGATCGGTGCATGGCGGCTCCTCGGTGGTGCTATCGGAACGCTGGGCCCGTCTGATCGTGACGAGCATCGTGCGCCAGTCGGCTTGTATAGGCGCCCTTTCTTCCGGAAAAGGTGGACGATCCGCCAACGGGTCGGGAATTCCGCGGTGGGGCCCGGTGCGCCCCACCTCCAACTGGCGCGGCCCCGGTGGCCCGCCACGCTTCAGACCGGAGCCGGCGTGACCACAGGAGGCGATGATCCCGATCTGGCCACCACGCGCGGGGTCGCGCGCGCGGCGGCTGTCCTCTACGCCGGGTCTCCACTGGGCGCGCGGACCTTGGCGCGGCTGCGCCCGCGCATCTGCCCGTTCGAGGCGGTGATCGCGCTGGTGCCGCCCGGCGCGCACATGCTCGACATCGGATGCGGCAATGGGCTGCTGCTCGGGCTGCTCGCCAGCTGCGGACGCCTGGCGCACGCAACGGGCATCGATTTCTCAGGCCGGACCATCTCGGCAGCGCGGCTCATGCGCGAAGGACTTCCTCCGGCGCAGGCGAACCGCCTGTCCTTCCGACGCCAGAATGCGCACGAGCCGTGGCCGAGCGGGCCCTTCGACGTGGTGGCGCTGATCGACGTGCTGCACCACGTCGAGCCCGGACTCCAACGCCCGCTGATCGAGCGCGCCTGCGCCGCGGTCGCACCGGGCGGCATGCTGCTCTACAAGGACATGGTCGCGCGTCCGCGCTGGCGCGCTGGCGCGAACCGCCTGCACGACCTGGTGTTGGCGCGCCAATGGATCCACCATCGCGCGCTCGACGAGGTCGCGCCGTGGGCCGAGGCGTCCGGCCTGGCCTGCGAGCGGCGCGCGCGCGTCAACCGCTGGTGGTA
>JACDEN010000453.1 GCA_013816415.1 Planctomycetota bacterium | reverse complement strand
CTGGTACCGTTCCTCGGATTTCTTCGCCAGGCAGGTCATCACCACCGTCTGGTATTCCTCCGGGATCGCGGCATCGAGGTCGCGCGGCGGCGTCGGATCCTTCTCGATGTGCTGGCAGAACATCTCCATGTAGGTCTCGCCGTCGAAGGGACGGCGGCCGGTGAGCAGCTCGTAGAAGACCACGCCGAGGCTGTAGATGTCGCTGCGCGTATCGCAGATGCGGCCCTGGCACTGCTCGGGGCTCATGTAGGCGCCGGTACCCATGACGACACCGGTCGAGGTCGCGCTTCCGACGTGATGGGCGAGTCGCGCGAGGCCGAAGTCCATCAGCTTGAGCAAGCCGTTGGTGGTCAGCATCATGTTGCCGGGCTTGATGTCGCGGTGGACGATGCCGCGTTCCGCCGCCGCCATCAATCCCTTCGCTGCCTGGATCATCAGATCCAGCGTCTCCGCCGGCGCTGGCCGCCAGCCCGATTTCAGTTTCTTGTTCAGGTCCTCGCCTTCGACCAGCTCCATCGCCAGGAAATGGTGGTTGCGGTGCTTGCCGAAGACGTGCACGTGCACCACGTGCGGCGAACTGATGCGCGCGACGACCTTGGCCTCCTGCTCGAAGCGCGCGGTCAGGTCGGCGTTGTCGCTGAGGTGGCTCTTGAGCGCCTTGATCGCGACGGGGCGATCGAGGCTGAGCTGCCGGCCCTTGTAGACCGCGCCCATGCCGCCACGCCCGAGCAGCGGCCCGAGCCGGAAATCGCCGCCCCAGATCTCGCCATGGTGCAGATGGACGGTGTCGGTCGGACTGCGTCCGGACACGCCCTGCACGAACAGCACCTCGGGGGTGCCGACCGATGCGGTGTCATCGAGACGCGTCCTGTCGTCGACGAGGCCATGCGGCATCGGCCGCGTCGGAGCCGTATCGGGATCGGTCGGTGGGAGCGCGAGTTGCCTGGTCACGGGGGTGGCTGAGTCCACACTGATCATGTTCCGTGGGGGGACGCGAGAGTCGTCCCAACGTAGCGTTCACTCCCTCCATGGTCAATGCTGCCATGGTGTTCCGAAGCGTCTCAGTCCGCGGGATGCGCGCGACCGGGCTGTTCGCCCCGGCACGGCACTCGTCTTCTCGTTGCCCTGGCTGATCCCGGGCCGGCCCGAGCCGGCCCGAGCCGCCCGCATGAACAGTGCGCTCACGCGATCTTCATAACCCCATCACGCCGAGTCGTCGAGCCGCGCGCGGATCTGCGAGACAACATCGGCGACCAGGATGCGCACCTGCTCGGTGGTGTCGCGGTCGCGCAGGGTGACGGTGCCGTCCTGGAGGGTCTGGCTGTCGATGGTGACGCACCAGGGCGTGCCGATCTCATCGTGCTTGGCGTAGCGTTTGCCGATCGAATTCTTCTCGTCGTACTTCGCATTGATGCCGGCGGCGAGCATGGCGGCGATGATCTCTCGCGCGCGCTCGGGCATGCCGTCCTTCTTGACCAGCGGACAAACCGCGCACTTGATCGGCGAGAGCCGCGGATGCAGTTTCAGCACGGTGCGGATGACCGGCAGGCCGGCGGCATCCTTGCGCTCCTCCTCGTGGTAGGCGTCGATCAGATAGACGAGGAACGCGCGCGTCGCGCCCGCCGCCGGCTCGATCACGAACGGCCGGTACGCCCACGGCTTCTTACCGGTCGCCGGGTCCTCCTTCTCCTGATCGATGTAGCGCAGCTTCTGGCCGGAGGCCTCCTCGTGCGCGTGCAGGTCGTGGTCGGTGCGCGAGGCGATGCCTTCGAGCTCGGACCAGCCCCACGGATACTTGTAGTCGACGTCGAAGCATTGGTCGGCGTAGTGCGCGAGTTCATCCTTCGCGTGCTGGCGGAAGGTGAAGTCCTGCGGGTAGTTGGCGAAGCGGCGCCACCACGCCATGCGCTGTTCCTTCCAATAATCCATCCACGTCGCCTGGGTTCCCGGCTCGCAGAAGAACTCCATCTCCATCTGCTCGAATTCGCAGGAACGGAAGATGAAGTGCTCGACCGTCACCTCGTTGCGGAAGCTCTTGCCCATCTGCGCGATGCCGAAGGGGGGCTTGAGCGACTGCGAATCCATCACGTTCTTGAACTGCACGAACATCGCCTGCGCGGTCTCGGGCCGCAGGTACGCCATGTTTGGACTGGTGACGTGCTCGATCAACGCGCGCAGGATCTTGATGCGGTCGTTTTCAGCGAGCGCGCTGGCGATCGCGCCGGACTCGGCGTCCTTGCCGAGCTTGGCCTTCACGGCGGCGGCCAGGTCCGGCGCCGAGCCGACCTCGGCCATCACCGCGGCGACGTCCTGCATCGGATCGACCGCGCCGAGCGCGGTGCGGAACATCAGATTGAATTGGCGCTCATCGCTCAGGAACGGCGAGCCGATCAGCGGGCTGACGTAGCCGCGCCACGGCCAGGTCTTCAGCGGTGCCGCGGCGCCCTTGGGGAACAGTCCGAAGGTCTTGGCGTCGATCGCGCGCAATCCGCTCAGCACATTGCCGTCGCGTTCGAGCGTCACGCCGAAGCGGCGCTCGATCTGCTCGGCGTAATCCTTGGCCACGCCCTTGTCGGCGCAGGTGATCGGGAGCTCGGCGCCCGGCGCGGGCCGCGCCGCCTTGTCCGCGCGGAAGCGCTCCTTCGACACCAGGCAATCGACCAGTGGATCGGCGAAGCCGGCGGCGTGCCCCGAGGCGCGCCACACGTCGGGCTTCATGATGATCGACGCGTCGATGCCGACCACGTTCTCGCGGGTGGTGACCATGTCGCGCCACCACTCGTTCATGATGTTGCGCTTGAGCTCGACGCCGAGCGGGCCGTAGTCGTACGCACTCTTCAATCCGCCGTAGATCTCCGAGCTCTGGAACACGAAGCCGCGGCTCTTGCACAGCGCCACCAGCTTCTTCATCACGTCGCCCGGGCGGGTGATCGCCTTGATCGAGGCGGAGGCGGAGGGGGACGGAGCGTCGGTCATGGGATTTCTCGGGTCACAGAGGGTAAATCAGCGGTCATGGGGGCAAGGGGGCTTTGGTGGTTGGTGGTTGGTGGTTGGTGGTCGAAGCCCGAGACAAGAATCACCCTATTTGGGGTACGGCTGTCACCACCAACCACCAACCACCAACCCAATCGCTCCCCTCACATCACCAGATCAAACAAGCTCATCACCGCCAACTTCCGCCGCGCCGACGCCAGATCGACCGCGCGCTGGCCGCGGTCGCGGTGCGGAACCCACGGCAGGATGTACTCGCGTCCCGGCTGCATCACCTGCCAATCGCCGGCAAAATGCCCTTCGGTGTCGGCGATCGCGGCGTGGACGAAGGGCGCCACGCGCTTCGCGGTGACGCTCAGTTCGAGTCCATCACGCCCGCTGCGTAGCCGGGCCTTCAGGCTCGGATCGCCCAGGGTCACCCATTTCCACGGCACCAGCGTGGCGAAGTTCTCGGCGGCGACGCGCCGGCTGACTCCGCGGCCGGAGAGGCGCACGAAGCAGCAGACCTGGTGCGGCTCGACGCCGGCGGGCAGCAGGCGCGCCACGTCGTGACCGCCGATCGCCCGGCTCTCGCC
>JACDEN010000452.1 GCA_013816415.1 Planctomycetota bacterium | reverse complement strand
GCATTCCGCACCGTCCACGACGATGCCATCCGCGACGCGGACGGCCCCGGCCTCCGCGGTCACCTCGCTCACGAAGCCCCCGCGTCCTGCCGTCGCTGCGACGGCCGCCGCCGCCCCGCCGGTCATCGCGGCGGTTCCCCCGATCGAGGATCGCGACGTGGTGATCGTCGCGCCGAAGGCCGCACCCAAGCGGGCGGAGCGCAGCGATGAGCACGGCCGCTTCGTCGACGTGGCCGTGCTCGGAACCCGCCAGCGCTTCCGCTATTGTCCTCCAGGGCGGTTCCTCATGGGCAGCCCCGACAACGAATCACGACGCGGCTCCGACGAGGACATCCATCAGGTCACTCTGACGCAGGGATTCTGGATCGCCGACAGCGAGTGCACCCAGGCGCTGTGGAATGCGGTGATGGGCTACGATCCGAGTTCGACCCAGGATCTGACCCATCCGGTCGAGCAGGTGTCGTGGGACCTGGTGCAGCAGTTCCTGACCAAGCTCGCGCCGCTCGCGCCCGGACTCGCCCCGCGGTTGCCGAGCGAGACGGAATGGGAATACGCGTGCCGCGCGGGAAGCGCCGCTCCTTTCGCCGCGGACATCGAGACCTGCGGCTGGTACGACCGCACGTCCGGCCGCACGAGCCGGCCGGTCAAGCTGCTCGCGCCCAACGCGTGGGGACTCTTCGACTGCCATGGCAACGTGTCCGAGTGGTGCCAGGACAGCTACGGCGATTATCCCAAGCCGGTGGTGGTCGATCCGCCGCTGCGCACCGGAGGCGCGCCGGTGATCCGCGGCGGTTCCTTCCGCGACCATGCCGAGGACTGCCGATCCGCGCACCGCGATCACGCGCGCGCCCGCGCGCAGAACGACCACCTCGGGTTTCGCATCGCCTCATCGGTCGTCCCTGGTCCCTGAAAAAAGAAGAAGACCCAGGCGTGCGCCTGGGTCTTCTCGATTCCGCGAATCATCCGGCCGTCGGATGCCTGCCGAGGCAGCGCTATTCGTCGGCCAGGAGATCTTCCACCGCCAGGTGGTTCTGCTCCATATGCGTCGCGCCCTCGATCGAGAGCGGCGTCCACGGGATCAGCTGGAGGCGATTGCGGGAGATCGGCTCCTTGGAGTATTCGCAGAGGCCGAACGGGATCGGCGAGGCCTTGTCGATCTTGCGCAGCGCGCGGTCGATCTGCCAGATGATGTCCTTCTCCTCGCCGGCGATGCCCAGGCTGACATCCTGCAGGTCGGCGTCGGAGCCGCGTTCGGCGATGTGGTTCGGAGTGGTATGGCCGTCCTCGGCTTCCATCGCGTCCTTCTCGAGGCCGGCGATGTCGCTCGATATCTCGGAGCGGCGCGAGAGCAGGATCTGGCGCCACTTCAGCAGCTCATCCTTGTTGAAGGGGCACTTGTAGTCGACCACCACCTTCGCAGCCGGAGCGGTCTTCACCGCCGCCATCTTCGCCGATGCGGCCTTGACCTGGACGCGGGCGGAGGGAGCGCTCTTCACCGCGAGCTTGGCAGACGAGGCCTTGCTCTCGGGCGCCTTGGTCGCGGCCTTGGCCGGCGCGCGCGCCGAGACCTTGGCGGAGCCCTTCGATGTCTTTTCGCTCTCGCGTTCTTTGGTCTTTGGCATTGGGGGACTCCGTGCTTATTTTGACTCGTGGTTGCGATCGGGTGACACCGGTGAAAGAGCGGAAACAGCTAGCCCCTCAAGCTTCGATTCGGCCGCAACGCTGCGGTGGATCCATCATCTGGCGGAGGTTTCAAAAGAGGTGAGGAGGGTCGATTTCATACGTCGAAAAGCAAGCGCAATCTCACTGCTGTTTTGTGTCCTGTCGGAGGAGTGGAGCGATTGCAACGCTGCGTTGCCGACGCGTTGCGGAATATCCACCCAAACCGACTGCTGAGGTGAGTCTACACCCGGAATTCGCTCGTCGCTTGGATGGACTTGTGGGCAGGAACAGGTAAAGAGTCCCGAGTGTCAAACCTGGAAGTCGTCGGCGGGATCCCGCTCGTTTCGGTGATCGGCACGCCGCGCACCATGGGCGCCAACCTCGGCCAACGCTTCAAACCCCATCTGCAGGTGCTGTCGCAGTACCTGATGGAACAGCTGATGTCGGCCGCGCGCGCGGTCGGCGCGTCCATCACGCCGAAATCCCTGCGCGAGGCCCTGCGTACGAGCCGCCTCGCGTCTGCGGCCCTCGAGCCGTCGCTGTGGATGGAGATCGAATCGATGGCCCTGGCGGCCGATGTGCCTGAGGAGGACCTGCTGCTGATCCACGGCTACGGCGACATGCTGAGCACGTACCAGTGCAAGGTCCCGCCGAGCAGCAGCACCTACCTGAGCCTGGGTTCGCCGCATACCGATACCGGCCTGCCGCGGATGGTGCTCGCGTGGCACCTCGATCCCTCGCTGCTGCCCTACATCACCCTGCTGCGCCGGATCCCGTCGCACGGGCCCGCCAGCCTGTCGCTGACCCTGGCCGGCCTTCATCCGGTCGCCGGGTTGTCCGAGGCCGGGATGGCCGTCGGGGCCAACGAACTGCGGGTCACCGACGGCACCAGCGGCCAGCTGATGAGCCATCTCATCGGCTCGGTGCTGACCGCGCCCACCCTCGACGACGCGCTGACGCGGATGCAGATCGGTCCGCGGCACGGCGGAGCGGCGGTCCACCTGCTCTCGACCGGCGGCGAACGCATCACCCTCGAGATGAGCGGGCAGCACCAGGTGCGCCTGCTCGATCCGTTCCAGAGCTCGCCGCGCGTCCACACCAACCACGCGCTGCACGAGGACATCGCCGCGTGGACCTCGCCGGTGGGCGAGCCGACCTCGAAGGCGCGGCTCGAGTCGATCGCCAGCCACGCGATCGACGCCACCGCGTGCTCGCCGTCGACCATCGCCTCGTGGTTCGGGCTCGACCAGCGCAGCGGGATGGAGCGTCCGACGCGCTTCATGACCCAGACCGGGGTGTCGCCGGACACCACCGTGCTGATGATCATCGATCCGGCCGCGAAGTCGCTGCACCTGCGCCGCGGCGCCAGCTCGGCCTCGCTGGATTCCGTACGGCTGTGACCGCGTCACCATCCCCGGCGATCGTGCGCCTGCGCGGACGGTTCCTCGAGGAGTTTCCGGGATCGCGCTGGCGGTGGCTCGCGGCTCCGGCGGCTTGGGGCTACGGCGCGGCGGTGGCGGTGCGCAATGCCGCCTTCGATCGCTCGCTGCGGCGGGTGCGGCGCCTCGGCGTTCCGGTGATCTCGATCGGCAACCTCACCGCAGGCGGCACCGGCAAGACTCCGGTGACCAGGATGATCGCCCAGATGTGCGTCGGACTCGGCGCCACGCCAGCCGTGCTCAGCCGCGGATACCGCGGCAGCGATGGCGCCAACGACGAGGCGCAGCTGATGGGCGGGATCCCGGTGCACTGCGACGCCGACCGCGCGGCCGCGGGGATGCGCGCCATCGCAGCGGGTGCGACCTGCCTGCTGCTCGACGACGGCTTCCAGCATCGCCAGCTGCACCGCGACCTCGACATCGTGCTGGTGGATGCGACCAGGCCGTGGGGCGGGCTGCTCCCCTGCGG